>NZ_LAJY01000060.1 GCF_000963705.1 Elstera litoralis
CGCTTCGGTGATGAGCGCTATCGGCTGCAATTCGATCAGTTGCGGCGTTTCGCTCGGCATCGGCTGCCCCTCGGGCGCAAGCCAGACGTAGAGGCCGAGCGCGGCTGCGTGCAGCGTAAAGGAGGTAAGAAAGGCTTTCGCCATATCCGTTCAGCTTCCGGCGGGGGGCTACGGTTTTACGGGTTCGGTGAGCAGGGCGACGCGGCTGAAGCCCGCTGCGCCAACCTGCCCCATCAACTCGGCGATAACACCATAGGAGAGGCTTTTGTCGCCGCGCACATAAATCGGGCGGGTCTTATCCGCCGCCGCAAGCGCGGCAAGGCGCGGCGACAGGGCGGCTTTTGCAATCGGCTCTTGATCGAGAAAAACCTGCCCCTGCCCATCGACCGACAGGGTAATCGGCGGCGCGGGCGGCGTCAGTTGCGCGGCTTGGCTGCTCGGCAGCTCGACCGGAACCCCCGCCACCAGCATCGGGGCGGCGACCATGAAAATGATGAGCAGCACCAGCATCACATCGACCAGCGGCGTGATATTGATATCGGCGACGGCGGGCAGCCCGTCTTCGTCGCCGCCCCCGCTCGGCAGCAGTCCCCCGGCCATGCTTAAGCGGCCTTTTCGGCAGAAGCGACGGGGGCACGGGTGAGCTTCAACGCCGTCTCCGCCATTACCGCCTGAGTGCGCGCCGAGAAACGCCCGATGGCCGCCGCCAGCATATTATAAGCAATAACGGCCGGAATCGCTGCGACCAGGCCCATCGCCGTCGCCAGCAGCGCTTCAGCGATCCCCGGCGCAACCGTGGCGAGGCTGGTATCGCGCGCCTGGGCAATCGCGGTGAAGCTGTTCATAATCCCCCAGACCGTGCCGAACAAACCGATAAAGGGGGCCGACGAGCTGATCGTCGCCAACAGCGGCAAAACGTCGGTCAAGCTGGCGCACTTCCCGGCCTAACTGCACACGCATGACGCTCACCAGATGCTCGCGCTGGGTCGCCGCCGAGGTTCCGGCGAAGGCCGCGCGATCCTGCTGCACCAGCCTCAAGCCCGCCGCCAGCACGCGTTGCGCGGCACCCTCGGGCCGCTGCGCAACCTCGGCAAGACCGGGGGCGTCGCCCGCCTCGAACGCCTGCACGCTGCGTTGGGCCGCCCCCACCGCCACACGGTTTCGAGAATGACCGCCCAGCCCCAAACCGACGCAAACGCCAAGAGAATCATCACCCCTTTAACGACGCTATCCGCCTGCATGAACAGCCCGATGAACGACAGGCTATGACCGGAAAGGGGTGCGTCCACGGGGAATCTCCTACACGCCACAAAAGGGGAAATGGGCCTATCCGGGCCTCAATTGCCCGCACTCTGCCGCAGTTGCGAAGAATTATCAACATAGTTAAGAGTGATTCTTATCAGCACGCGTAACGGAACGGATCATGTTACCGCCAACCGATACCCCACCCCGGCTTCGGTGAGCAAAAACCGGGGTTGATCGGCGGGATCGTGGAGTTTTTGTCGCAGTTGGCGCACGTAGACGCGCAGATATTGCACGTCCGCCCCATCCTCGTGCCCCCAGACGGCTTTCAACAGATGCTTATGGGTCAGTACCCGGCCCGGATGTTTGGCAAGCTCGGCAAGAATGCCCCATTCTTTGGGCGATAGCTTCACCTCCGCCCCCTCCAGCAGCACGCGGCGATGGAAGAGATCGATGGTCAGCGGCCCCAGGGTAAAGACTTCGGACGCGCCTTGGGTTTGCAGCCGGTGCCGCAGGGCAACGCGGATGCGCGCCAGCAGCTCTTCGATGCTAAACGGTTTGACGATGTAATCATCGGCCCCCAAATCCAGCGCTTCGACCTTGCTCGCCTCCTCCCCCCGGCTGGAGAGCACGATGATCGGCAGGGCGCTGCTCATGCGCAGGTCGGCGATTATGTCGAGCCCGTCACGGTCGGGAAGCCCTAGATCGAGAATCATGAGATCGACGCCGGGGCGGCGGGCAGCGGCGAGCCCCTGCGCCCCGGTTTCCGCCTCGATCACGGCATAATCCTGCGCCGCGAGACTGGTGCGCAAAAACCGCCGGATCGCCGGTTCATCATCGACGATCAGCAAAGTCGCGCGCAGGTTAGTCCCGGAGGGGTTCGACATGAATCAAGGTCTCGGGTAGGGAAATGACAAAGGCCGCCCCGCCACCGGGGGCGTCTTCTACATGAATACGCCCCCCCATCGCGTCAACAAAGCCCCGGCAGATGGCGAGCCCCAAGCCGGTTCCAGCAGGCGAGCTATCGTTCACATCCAGCCGGTAAAAGCGGTCGAACACGCTCTGGCGACGGTCGGGCGGAATGCCGGGGCCGTGGTCGGCCACCGTTAGGACAATCCCCCCCTCCGGCGTTTCCGCCGCCTCAATTCGAATAAGCGAGCCTTGCGGCGCATATTTGGCGGCATTATCCAAGAGGTTCACCAGAACTTGCTCGAATAGAACATGGTCGAGCTGGACCATCGGCAGATCATCGGGAAGACGGGTTTCGACCGAGTGATGCACCAGCAAAGCCGCCGTGCGCCGCAGGGCGGTGCCGACCGCCTCGGCCAGATCGAGCAGCTCCCGTTTCGGCGCGAGCGAGCCCGCTTCGAGCCGCATCATATCCAAAAGATTGCCGACGAAGCGGTTCAGCCGCTCGGCTTCGGTCTGCACGCTGCCCAAAACCTCGTCGCGCGCTGCCGCATCATAGCGCTCACCGAAAGACCGCAAGGCCGTTACCGAGCCCAAAATGGTCGCAAGCGGCGTGCGCAGATCGTGGGAAATGGAGGTGAGCAACGCCCCGCGCAACTTCTCGGTCTCAGCCAACAACCGCGCTTGATCGACGGCCCCGGCCAGGGTGATGCGCTCGATGGCAATCGCGGCTTGGTCGGCCAGCGCGTTGAGCAAACGGCGCTCGTCCTGCGACAGGATCGGCCGCCCCCGCTCGGCCCGATCCAGGCCCAGCACGCCGATGATTTCCCGGTCGGTCCGCAACGGCAGGAACAGCCAGCGCGCGCCGGGGAGCGTGTCGGAATCCCGGCCCGTCTCCTGACCTTTGCTGAACGCCCAGTGCGCCGCCGCAAGATCGGCGTCTTCCAATTGATCTTCGGGCGGATAGCCCGCGCGGACCGCAAGATGCTCGCCCTCGGGCAGCAGAACCACCGTGCTGACCTTCAACATCGCGGCAATCTGATGGGAGATGGCCCACAAAAAGATCGTCCATCGCGCCGATAGCGGCCAGCTTGCGGCTGAAGCTGTAGAGGTCCGCCGTTACCTTCGCCCGCTGCGCCGCCGCCGTGCCTTGCGCATGGGTGCGCGCCGCAAGATCGCTCGTCACCAGCGCCGTGATGAAGAAGGCGACCAGCGAAATCACATTGGCGGGATCGGCAATCGTGAAGGTGTAAAGCGGCGGCAGAAACAGGAAATTATACAGCAGTACCGACAGCGCGGCGGCATAGAGCGACGGCCCGCGCCCGCGCCGCACCGCGACGACCAAGACGCCGGTGAGAAACACCAAGGAGAGGTTCGTCACCGCAATCAACCGGTCGAGCCCCGAAGCGATCACGGTTGCCGCGCCCACTGTCAGCGTCGCTTCAACGAAGGCCGAGAGCGGTGGCCGCGCCGGGAGCGACAGCGAAACCGCCGCCCCGCCCGTCCCCAGCGGCACGATGCGCAGGCTAATGTCGCTGGCTTTCCGCACCAATTCCTGCGTGACCGAGCCCGACAGCCAGCGTTTCCAGCGCGGCAAGCTGTAATGGCCAACGATGATCTGTGTCACATTATGGCTGCGCGCATAGGCCAGCACGTCATCGACCACGCGCCGCCCCGGTAGGGTCACGGTTTCCGCGCCTAAGCGTTCAGCGAGGCGCATGGCTTCGGCAATCCGCGTGCGCGCCGCATCGGACAGGCCGAGGGGGCTGGGGGTTTCGATATGCAACACGGTCCAGGCACAGCGCAGCCGGTCGGCCATCCGCCGGGCCTGCCGAATGAGCAAATCCGCCGCCGGGCGCGAATCGATGCAGACCAGCAGCCGTTCGCCGGTTTCCCACGGGCCGGAGATGGCGTGGCTCTGCATGAAGTCGCGCATTTGCGCGTCCACCCGGTCGGCGGTGCGGCGCAGGGCGAGTTCGCGTAAGGCCGTGAGGTTCCCCGCCGAAAAATAATGTTTTAGCGCGCGCTGGGCCTGCTCGTGCCCATAAACTTTGCCTTCCGCGAGGCGCTGTTGCAGGGTTTCCGGCGTCACATCGACGAGTTCGATTTCGTCGGCGCGGTCGATGATCGAATCGGGCACCGTCTCGCGCACGCGGATGCGGGTGATGCGCGCCACCACATCGTTCAGGCTTTCGACGTGCTGGACGTTGAGCGTGGTGAAAACATCGATCCCGGCGGCGAGGATTTCCTCCACGTCCAAATAGCGCTTCGGGTGGCGACTGCCCGGCGCATTGGTATGGGCCAATTCGTCGACCAGGACCAGCGCCGGTTTGCGCGCCAGAATCGCGTCGAGATCCATTTCCGGCAGGGTGCGGCCCTTATACTCGCCCGCGCGTTTGTCCAGAATTTCCAACCCGGCCAGCATGCGCTGGGTTTCCACCCGCCCGTGGGTTTCGACGACGCCGACGACGACATCAACCCCCTCGCGCCGCCGCTGCCGGGCGATACGCAGCATCTCGTAAGTTTTGCCGACGCCGGGAGCTGCCCCGAGGAAAATACGCAACCGCCCCCGCCCTTCTTTTTGGGCGAGGGCCAGCAGCGCCTCGGGGTCCGGGCGCTGCTCGGCGGCTGAAAGATCGGAATCGCTCATGCTGGTGAGATTACGGACTTTTACGCGTCGTCGCCATGTCATCCAGCGCCAGATTGAGCGCCAGTACATTGACGCGCGGCTCGCCGATCAGCCCCATCAGACGGGTTTCCACCAACCGTTCTACCAGCTCGCGCACCACCGCGACCGGCAGATCGCGGGCTTTGGCGACCCGCTCGATTTGCAGGCGGGCTGCGTCCGGCGATACATGCGGATCAAGCCCGCTGGCCGAGGTGGTGACGATATCCACCGGCACCGGCTTGGTCGTTTTCCAGCACGGCGATATCGCCCGCCACCCGGTCGATCAATGCTTTCGAGGTCGGCCCCAGGTTGGAGCCGGACGAGGCCGCCGCGTTATAGGGTTGCGAGACGCTATTGCCATCGGCGTCGGTCCCGGAGGTCGCCGAGGGGCGCGGGTGGAAGTAGCGCAGATCGGTGAAATTCTGCCCGATCAGGCTGGAGCCGATCACCGCGCCATTGCGCTCGATGAGGGAGCCATTGGCCTCACGCGGAAAGACCAGTTGAGAAATCCCCGTGATCGCGGCGGGATAAGCGATGCCAAGTAGCAGCGTCATCCCGATAAGCAGCACGAAGGCCGGTCGGAAGAGTTGGATCATGATGTTTTCCTAAGCCAAACCGAGAGCGGTAACGGCGAGATCGATGATCTTGATGCCGATGAACGGCACGATCAGCCCGCCGAAGCCATAGACGAAGAGATTGCGCCGCAGCAGCGCCGCCGCCCCCTGGGGCCGGTAGCGCACGCCGCGTAAGGCGAGCGGGATCAGCCCGACGATGATGAGCGCATTGAAGATCACCGCCGACAGAATGGCGCTGCTCGGGGTCGACAGACCCATGACGTTCAGCGCTTGAAGCTGCGGATAGAGCCCCACGAACATGGCCGGGATGATGGCGAAATATTTCGCCACGTCATTGGCAATCGAGAAGGTGGTGAGCGCGCCGCGCGTCATCAGCAACTGTTTGCCGATCCCGACGATTTCGATGAGCTTGGTCGGATCGCTGTCGAGGTCGATCATATTCCCCGCCTCGCGCGCCGCCACCGTGCCGGTGTTCATAGCGACGCCGACATCGGCTTGGGCGAGCGCGGGCGCATCGTTGGTGCCGTCGCCGCACATGGCGACCAGCTTGCCTTTAGCCTGCTCGTCGCGGATCAGCTTAAGCTTGGCTTCTGGCGTCGCTTGGGCGAGGAAATCATCCACCCCCGCTTCGGCGGCAATCGCGGCGGCGGTGAGCGGGTTATCGCCCGTAATCATCACCGTGCGAATGCCCATGCGCCGCAGTTCCACGAAACGCTCGCGGATACCGCCCTTCACCACGTCCTTCAGGTGAACGACGCCGAGAAGCTTGCCGCTTTCCGCCACCACCAGCGGCGTGCCGCCAGATTTAGCCACGGTTTCGACAATCGCGGTCAGCCGGTCCGAGCCCGCACCGCCGCCCGCCCAGGCGAGCACGGCATCGGTCGCGCCTTTGCGGATCTGGCGCTTGCCGAGATCGATCCCGCTCATCCGCGTCATGGCGGTGAAGGGGATGAAGCTCGCGCCGCGTTCAGCCATATCGAGCGCGCGCAAGCCGTAGGCTTCTTTCGCCAGCACAACGATGGAGCGGCCTTCCGGCGTTTCGTCCGAGAGCGACGCCAGCATCGCGGCTTCCGCCAGAACCTTGGCATCGACGCCCGGTAGCGGCAGAAATTCGGAGGCGACGCGGTTGCCGAGCGTGATCGTGCCGGTTTTATCGAGCAGCAGCGTATCCACATCCCCCGCCGCTTCTACCGCACGGCCGGAGGTTGCGAGCACGTTGAAGCGGACCAGCCGGTCCATCCCGGCGATGCCGATGGCTGAGAGCAGCGCGCCAATCGTCGTCGGGATCAGCGTCACGAAAAGGGCGATCAGCACGACGACCGAGATGCCGCCCGCGCTATAGGCGAGGAAGCCCGGAATGGTGGCAACGGCCAGCAGGAAGATGATCGACAGGCCCGCGAGCAGGATCGACAGCGCGATTTCATTCGGTGTCTTCTGCCGCTGCGCGCCTTCCACCAGCGCAATCATCCGGTCGAGGAAGGTATTGCCCCGCGCCGAGGTGATGCGGACGGTGAGGACATCCGATAAAACCCGCGTGCCGCCCGTCACCGCCGACCGGTCGCCGCCGCTTTCGCGGATCACCGGGGCGCTTTCCCCGGTAATGGCGCTTTCATCGACCGAGGCGACGCCTTCGATCACTTCGCCATCGGAGGGGATGATTTCCAGCGCCTCGACGATCACCAAATCGCCGGGCTTGAGGTCCAATGCCGAGACGGTTTCGGTGCCGCCATTGGCCAGCTTGCGCCGCGCGGTGGTTTCGGTGCGGGTTTTGCGCAGGCTATCGGCCTGGGCTCGGCCCCGGCCTTCCGCCACCGCTTCGGCGAAGGTGCCGAAGAGAACCGTGAACCACAGCCAGGCGGCGATCTGCACCGTAAAGCCGGTGCCGCCCGCGCCGGTGGCAAGATCGCGCACCAGCAGAACCGTGGTCAATAGCGCGACCAAGGCCACGACGAAGAGGATCGGATTGCGGCTGAGGGCACGCGGATTGAGTTTCGTGAAAGCTTGCCCTGCCGCCGGGATCAGAATCGCCGGGTCGGTCAGGGAAACGAGGGGTCGTTTGCTCATGAACTTGCGCCTTAAAACAGCGTGCCGGCGGTCATTGCCAAATGTTCGGCAATCGGACCCAAGGCCAGCGACGGGAAGTAGGTCAGGCCGCCAACGATCAGGATCACCCCGACCAGCAGGCTGACGAAAAGGGCCGTATCGGTCGGGAACGAGCCCGAGGACGCCGGTTGCGGGGATTTACGCGCGAGCGACCCCGCGATTGCCATCACCGGCACGATCATGGCGAAGCGCCCGAGCAGCATAGCAATCCCCAGCATCACGTTATGAAACTGGGTATTGGCATTAAAGCCGCCGAAGGCCGACCCATTGTTCGCGGTGGCCGAGGTATAGGCGTAGAGCGCCTCGGAGAAGCCGTGCGGCCCCGCGTCTTGCAAACTCGCCAGCGCCGACGGGATGAAGCCGACCAAAGCCGTGAAGCCGAGGATCGCCAGCGGCAGCACCAACAGCGACAGCATCGCCATGGTGACTTCCGGCGCTTCGATCTTCTTGCCGAGATATTCCGGCGTCCGCCCGACCATCAGCCCGGCGATAAACACCGTCAGTAGGGCAAACACCAGCATCCCGTATAGCCCGGCTCCGACACCGCCGACGATGATTTCGCCGAGCTGCATGTTAATCATCGGGATCATGCCCGCGAGCGGCAGGAAGCTATCGTGCATCGCAATCACCGCGCCGCACGAAGCGGCGGTGGTGATGACGGCAAACAGCGACGATGCCGCAATGCCGAAACGGACTTCCTTACCTTCCATATTTCCGCCGATCAGGCCGAGTTGATGGAAGAAGGGATTGCCGGAGGCTTCAACGCCGTAAACCACGGCGACACCCGCGATGAACAGCACGCCCATCGCGCCTAAAATCGCCCAGCCCTGCTTTTCGTTGCCGACCATGCGCCCGAAGGTATTGGTCAAGCCCGCACCGAGCAGGAAGATCAGCAGCATCTGAATGAAATTCGAAAGCGCCGTCGGGTTTTCGAATGGATGCGCCGAATTGACATTGTAGAAGCCGCCGCCATTGGTGCCGAGCATCTTAATCGCCAGTTGCGAGGCGACCGGGCCGAGGCTGAGGGTCTGTTTCGCCCCTTCCAGCGTTACCGCCTCCGCGCTCGCGGCGAAGGTCTGCGGCACGCCCTGCCAGACGAAGAACAGCGCGGCGATAATCGAAATCGGCAGCAGCACATAGAGCGTGACGCGCGTCAGATCGACCCAGAAATTGCCAAGGTCGCGCGCCGATTTGCTAGCAAAGCCGCGCACGAGCGCAATCGCAAGGCAAATCCCCGTCGCTGCCGACAGGAAATTCTGCACCGTCAACCCGGCCATCTGGCTGAAGTGGCTCATGGTGGTCTCCCCACCATAAGATTGCCAGTTGGTATTGGTGACGAAGCTCAGTGCCGTATTGAAGGCAAGGTCCGGCCCCACCGCCGCAAAGCCCTGCGGGTTCAGAGGCAGCCCATCTTGCAGGCGCAGAATGCCATAGAGCAGCAAAGCGCCCGCGCCGTTCAGCACCAGCATTGAGGCGGTATAAGCCACCCAGCCTGGCCCTGTTTCGGGTTAACCCCGGCAGCAGCGTAAAAGCCGCGCTCAAGGGGGCCGATGACGGGGGAGAACAGCAGTTTCTGACCCGTGAAAACCCGGGTGAGATAGCCGCCGACCGGCCGCACCAGCATGAGAAGGATAAGACAAAAGAGCGCAATTTGCGCCCAACCGTTCAAGGTCATGACCGGCCTCGCTTAAAAATGGTCTGGGCGCAGCAGCGCCAGCAGCAGATAGGCGAGCACACAGGCCGCAACCGCGCCGCCCAGAATGAGATCGAAGCTCGCCGCACTCATCGGTCGATCTCCTTGGCGCAGACCAGCGCGTAGCCGACCAGCGCCGAAAATCCGGCGGCCAAGGCCGCCAGAAACACAACATCCAGCATGATTTCTCCTTCTACGGGGTTTCCCGTTAAGGGCATCTGACGCCAAACCCGCGTGAAGGTTCGAGACGAAGCCGGGCCGGAGCGCATAAAAATCCCATAAAGATCACCCCGCGCGCCGGGTGCATTGCGGCGCAATACCACGTTGACGTACCCGTCAATGGGGGCGTTACATGATCCATCGTTTTCAGGAGACGCATCATGGCCCTGCCCGCGCTCGTTCAGTTCATGATCCGCAATGCCGCGATTGGCGCGAGCCTTGGGGTGGCCGT
Organism: Elstera litoralis; assembly: GCF_000963705.1. GTDB lineage: Bacteria > Pseudomonadota > Alphaproteobacteria > Elsterales > Elsteraceae > Elstera > Elstera litoralis. Next base: position 9,642 of record NZ_LAJY01000060.1, read on the forward strand.
TGGCCTCGGGCTGATGTTCGGTGACGCCTGGGGTTTGGCGACGCTTGCCAACCAAACGGAGAGCCCTCTCGTTGCCTGGATCATGCTCCCCTGGGGCTTTGCCGTCACCTTCGGCGGCGTTCAAGTCGGGATAGCGATTATGACGGCAGAAGATGATTCGTCCGGCGGTGGTAAACGCCAGCGTATTCCGCTCGCTTCAGGCGCACCCCGGCGGGTATGATGGCGCGATATAGAATCGCACAAAAGTTGCGAATCTGAGGGATAGATCGAGCGAATGCGCATTTTAAAATATCTCGGGCTTCTCATCCTCGTGGCAGCCGTGGGCGGCGGGGGCTATTGGGCTTATCGCACCTATTACAAACCGAAAGCTGCGATCCCC
>NZ_LAJY01000600.1 GCF_000963705.1 Elstera litoralis
AAGGCCGACGATCCCGGCGCGACCTTACTCCCCACCCTCTTGCGGGCGGAAGGGGCGGCACGGGCCGAGGGGCGCGGCCTGTGGCATTTCCCCGCCTACCGCGTCCGCCAAGCCGGAAGCGAGGATCTCTGGCCGCTGCGCGATCAATTCCATCTTATCGAAGGCCGGGTTCGGCGGTTGGTGAAGCGCGCGGGCTGGGGGGCGGAACTAACCTTGGGCGAGGGGCGGTCGGCGCTGAAAGTGATCCTCGCCAGCCCCGTGGGCCGTGCCCTGAAGGCCCAGGGGCTCGATCCCCATGACCTTACCGACGCCAAACTGCGCGTGCGCGGCTGGATTGGCGTGAGCGGCGGGCTCTCGCTCCAATTGGAGCGCCCGGAGTATCTGGAAAAACTTCCCTGAAATTGCCGGGGGCGCGGGGCTCTGCTACTGTTCTGCCGAGAAAAATACTGGGAGAAGATCCGTGAAAGCTTGGCTGTCCCCCTTCGTTATCGCCGCCGGAATTGGCGTCGCCAGCCTGCTTGGCGGCTGCACGACCAACCCCGCGACGGGCCAGCAGAGCTATACGGCCTTTATGTCCAGCGACGAGGAAAAGCGCGTCGGGACCGAAGAACATCAGAAAATTATCAAAGAATATGGCGGGGCGTTCGACCATAATGGCATCGCCGCTTATGTGACCGGCATCGGCAATAAGCTGGTCGCCAATTCAGAGTTCGCGGGCCAGCCCTTTACCTTCACTGTGCTGGATTCGGAGATCGTCAACGCCTTCGCCCTGCCCGGCGGTTTTGTTTATGTGACGCGCGGGCTGCTGGCGCTTGCCTCTTCGGAAGCGGAGCTTGCCAGCGTTCTGGGCCATGAAATCGGCCATGTCACCGGGCGGCACACGGCCCAGCGGGTAAGCCAGGCCAATACGGCGAATATCCTCACCGGCGGGCTCGCGGTGCTGGCGGGGGTGCTCACCGGTTCCAGCGAGCTTGGCTCGGCTGTGGGCGAGATCGTCGGCACGGGGGCGGCGGCCTATGTGCAATCCTTCTCGCGCGAGCAGGAGTTCGAGGCCGATTCGCTCGGCGTGCGTTATATGGCACGCGCGGGGTACGATCCCAGCGCGGCGGCGGCTTTTCTCGCCAAGCTTCAGGCCCAATCGGAGCTCGACGCCAAACTCGCCGGGCGCGACCCCAATGCTGGCGGCGACATGATGGCGAGCCACCCGCGCACGCAAGATCGCGTCGCGAAAGCCGTAACCGAGGCAACCCAAGGCGAGGGCGCGAAGGCCCAGGCCACGCTCGGCAAACCCGCGACGGAAATCGGCCGCGAGCCCTTCTTCGCCCGCCTCAATGGGCTGCCCTATGGGACCGACCCGCGCGAAGGCGTGGTGCGCGGCACCAGCTTTACTCTGCCGCCGATGCGCGTGCGCTGGAGTGCGCCCAGCGGCTACACCCTTCAGAATGGGGCGGAAGCGGTGCTGATCGCGGGCCAAGCGGCGAAAGTCCGTTACGATATCGCCAAAGCGAGCACGCCCGCCGCCGATGCCGTGCGCACCTGGGGCCAGAGCTATGGCGTGCGCGGCCTGTCGCGCATCGCGGTTCCCGGCGGGCTCGATGCCGCAACGGGCGTGATTCAGGCACAGAACGCGCAAAAACAGCCCGTCATGGTGCGGTTGCTGGTGATTAAGACCGACGGCAATACCGCCCATCGCTTCCAAATCCTCGGCGGGTTGCAATCGGGGGCGGAGGTCGACCGGCTCGCCCAAAGCCTCGCCAGCAGCTTCACCCAGCTTTCCGCCGCCGAAGCCGCCGCCTTCAAGCCGTTGCGCGTGGAGATTGTCAGCGCGGGCAGCGAAGCTCAGACCCGCCAGCAGGCCAGCCAAATGCCGACGCGAGCGGCACGGAAGCCACGCGGCTGTTCGAAATTCTCAACGGTCTCGCGCCGGGGGCGATGCCCGCACCGGGCACGAAAATCAAACTGCTGCGCTCTTGACGAAACGGGCCGGGAGGAATATGGTTGCTACATGCAACGAAATACTCCTCCCGGCCCCGATGCCCTCGCCCAAGATGGCGCTGCCCTGCACGAAGCCGTGTCGGCACTGGTGCGCGTCTATCAGTTCCGCGACCGGGACCGGATCTGTTGCTACGATATTTCGGTGACGCAATGCCAAGCGCTGAAGAATCTGGTGGACGGCGGCCCGACGCGCCCGCAGGTTCTGGCCGATGCGCTGTTCCTCGATAAAAGCACCACCAGCCGCGTGCTCGAAGCGCTAGAACGCAAAGCCTATATCCGCCGTGAGCCCGACCCGCGCGACGGTAGAGCCCATCTAGTCGGCGTGACCGAGGCCGGGCGGGCGTTGTTCGCGCGTATCACTCAAGATTTGATCGCCCAGCAGATCGACGTGATTCGCGACCTTGACCCGGAAGTGCGGCGGGCCGCGATTGACGTTGTCACCCGCCTGCACCGGCTGGCCGAAGCCCGTTTCACCAGTGGCGTCAGCGTCGGGGCCTGCCCACCGACTGCCGCGTGATTTTTTCACCCTTATAGTTGTCACCGACAACGGAAAGCCCCGATGATTACGACCCGCCCCGCCGAACCGCAAGATGCTGAGGCCATCGCCCGGATTTACTCCCTCGGTATTGCCGAGCGCACGGCCACTTTCGATACCGAGCCGCGCACCGCCGCCGATATTCTGCCGAAGATCGATGCGTCGGCGCGCTTCCCGCAGCTCGTGGCCGTCGATGCGGGCGGCACGGTGCTCGGCTGGGTCGGCACCAGCGCCTATCGGGCACGCGACTGCTACCGGGGCATCGGCGAGTTTTCGATTTATCTCGATCCCGCCGCGCGCGGCCAGGGCATCGGTAAGCTTCTGCTGACTGCGCTGGTCGATGCCGCCCGCGCGGCGGGATTCTGGAAGCTTCTCTCGCGCATCTTCACCTTCAATCACGCGAGCCTCGCCGTCTGCCACGCCTGCGGCTTCCGCGATGTCGGTGCGTATGAAAAACACGGCAAACTTGATGGCCGCTGGCTCGATGTGGTCATCGTCGAACGGTTGATTCCGGAAAATCTAACCTAAAGCCGAAGCTCCCGTCCGAACTGCTGTAACGGCCCCCTCCGGGCCGAACGCCCCCGCTTTGCCTGAAAGGATTACCGCTATGTCGCTTCCCATCGTTATCATCGGTGCCGGTCCCGTTGGCCTTGCCGCTGCCGCGCATCTGCTGGAGCGCCGTCTGACGCCGCTGGTGTTGGAAGCGGGGCCGTCCGTCGGCACCCATATCCGCGCCTGGGGCCATGTGCGGCTGTTCTCGCCGTGGCATTTTTGTATCGACCGCGCCAGCCGGGCTTTGCTGGAGCCAACCGGCTGGCACGCCCCCGATCCGAAGCGCCTGCCCACGGGCGCGGCCCTGGTCGCCGATTATCTCGATCCGCTCGCCGCTGTCCTCGCGCCCTATATCCACTATAACACGCGGGTTATCGCGCTCAGCCGCGAGGGTGTCGATAAAGTGCGCAGTCGGGACCGGGCGGAAAAACCCTTCATCGTCGCGCTGGAAACGCCCCAGGGCGAAACCCAAATCACCGCCGCCGCGATCATCGATGCCTCGGGCACCTGGAGCCAGCCGAACCCGCTGGGGGCGAGCGGCATTGCCGCGCCGGGGGAGAAAGCCGCCACCGCTCACATCCACTATGGCATTCCCGATTGCCTCGGGCCAGATCGGGCGACCTATGCCAATCGCCGCGTGCTGGTGGTGGGTTCGGGCCATTCGGCGATGAATGCGATTCACGATCTGGTGCGTCTGAAACATCAGGAGCCGGAAACGCAAATCTTCTGGGCGATGCGCCAAGTCCCCGACGCGATTACCTTCGGCGGCGGCGCCAACGATGCCCTCATCGCGCGCGGCCAGTTGGGCAACGAGGCGGAAACGGCGATTGCCGCAGGTTTGGTAAAATTGCTCGCCCCCTTCGCGGTGTCGGCATTGGCCTCCGCAAGTACGGGCGTGACCGTCACCGCCGCAACGGGCGCAACGATCACCGTCGATCAGATCATCGCCTGCACTGGCTTCCGTCCTGATTTGACGATAACGCGGGAACTCCGCCTCGGTCTCGACCCGTGGCTGGAAACCACCCCCGCCCTCGCGCCGATGATCGACCCGAACCTGCATAGCTGCGGCAGCGTTCGCCCGCATGGGGCCGTGGAACTGGCCCATCCCGAACCCGGTTTCTATACGGCGGGCATGAAAAGCTATGGGCGTGCCCCGACCTTCTTGCTCCTCACCGGCTACGAGCAGGTGCGCTCTATCGCAGCAGCGCTCGCGGGGGATGAGGTGGCGGCCAAGCGCGTCGAACTCGACCTGCCGAAAACCGGCGTGTGCATCACCAACCGCACCCCGGCGAAAACCGGCTGTTGCGGATGAGCGAAGCCGCGCCCCCAACCGCGCGGCTGGTTTGGGGCCTTGGGCTGGGGCAGATCCTCGCCTGGGGCTCCTCCTACTATTGGCCCGCGCTGTTCACGGCGGCGGTCGCGGCAGATACCGGCTGGTCGCCAACACTGATCGTCGCCGGGCTGACCGTCGGCCTGCTGGTCTCGGGCCTGCTGGCGCGCGGTCTAGGAGCCCGGATCGCGCGATGGGGGCCGCGCGCCGTGATGATGGCGGGCGCGGGGTTTCTCGCGGCAGGGCTGGCGCTGCTCGCCCTCGCCTATCACCCCGCCGTTTTCTTAATCGCCTGGGGGCTGATGGGCGTGGGGATGGCGTGCGGACTCTATGATGCGGCCTTCGCCACCCTGGCTATGGTGCTGCACGAGCGCGCGCCCCTCGCCATCGCCCGGCTCACGCTGCTCGGCGGATTGGCGAGCACGATCTGTTGGCCGATCAGCCATCTGCTCATCGACGCGATAGGTTGGCGCGGGGCCTGTTTGGTTTATACCGCCCTTCACCTCGGGCTAGTGCTGCCCCTCTACGCCCGCGTGCTCCCCAAACAGGGGACGGGGGCGGTATTGCGCGGGCCAGAGGCAGAAAACCTCGCCAGCGTGAGCCGTCGCCTGATGCTGCTATTGGGCGGCGTGCTCGTTCTCCAGACTATCGTTTCCGTTAGTCTTGCGGTCCACTTGCCCGCCGTTCTGACCGAGACTGGCCTGACCCTCACTCAAGCCGTCGCGATTGCCGCCTGGCTTGGCCCGGCCCAAGTGGCGGCGCGGGCGGTGCAGACGCTGCTGACCGCGAGGCTCACGCCGCTGACCACTCTGGCGCTCGCGGTGGGCTGCGTTGGCGTGGGGCTGGGTCTGCTGCTGCTGACTCTCACCCTAGTTCCGATCCCCGGGCTCACCCTTATTGGCGTTCTGATCTATGGCGCGGGCAATGGTTTGTTGACTATTGCGCGCGGCACCCTGCCCTTGCAGCTTTTCGGGCGCGACCTTTATGCGCGCGTCCTCGGCCATTTGGCGGCCCCCAGCCTGATCGCTCAAGCCATCGCGCCAATGTTGCTGACCTGGGGATTAACCCAGGTGCCGATGGCGGGGCTAATTGGGGGGCTCGCGCTGCTTGCCGTCGCCAGCCTTGGCCTGACCGGGGCACTGGCCCAGGCGGTTAGTCGACGCTAACAGCTTTGTCGCCCAACTGTTGGGGTCTAGGTTCCCAGTCGCGCTCCGATGCCGGTGTTCCCTCCGACAGACTCAACCTTATGGATGAACCCATTAGACGGAAAACAGTTTATAGTATTTTTTATAGATTTATTGCATCTTAAATTTGTAATTGAACTGGAATATGTTTCTTGGGATAAAGGCACTCAACTCAATATAACCCTATGGATCATTCGATGAAAAATTTACTCTCCCTGAGCCTTAGACAAAATTTTTCTCGGACCTTTCTCACTAAAAATCGCCACTTTGACTGTATTTTTCCTCTCGCCTGCCGCTTTAGCGCAATCAAACTGCAGTCTTACCGTTGGCTGGGAGGCTTGGTTTCCCTACGCTTACCTTGATAGCAAGGGTAAATTGATCGGCTTTGACGTTCAACTTATCGAAGCTTTGGGGAAGGAGAGTGGGTGCGAGATTAAATTCGTCGGGCGTGCTTGGTCGCGATTGCTGAAGGAAGTCGAGACTGGCGAAACCCAATTGGCGATGGGGGCGACAAAAACCGCCGAACGCGAAGCCTATGCTCGGTTCACGCAGTTCTATCGTATGGAGCGTCTCGGCGTTCTCGTGCAGAAGAATAAAGCGCAAGAGTTGAAAGCCACGAGCCTGAAAGA
>NZ_LAJY01000601.1 GCF_000963705.1 Elstera litoralis
TCGAAGAATGGTTCGCCTATTGGGCCGACATGCGCTCTTCGGGAGGGTGTGTGACCCCAGACCTTCAGGCACTGGACAAGCAGAATGTTGAGAACAGTATGCTGATCCAAGGGAAGGCTGCGATTAGTTTTAACCATTCGAATCAACTGGTAGCCTTTCAGTCGTTGAATAAGAGCAAGCTTGCTCTTACCAGCTTTCCCACCGGCGGCGCGGGCGGCAAGCCAGGGCAATACATCAAACCGTCGATGTTGCTGAGCTTGTCGGCCCGCACGAAGGAAGCCGATGAAGCGGTGCGGTTCCTTAATTTCTACGTGAATGATGTAACCGCCGGGAAGATTCTCGGCGTCGAGCGCGGTGTGCCTCCCTCGGCTCCCGTCTTGAAGGCGATCACAGAATCGCTGGACGAACTCGGTCGCGCTATGGCCGATTACGTTGCCGCGATGAGTACTCGGGTTGGCTCGCTCCCGCAAACCCCGCCAGGCGGCGCTGGTGAAATTCAGCTGTTGCTGCGTCGGGTAAATGAACAGATTGGTTTCGAGCGTTTAAGCGTCGCCGATGGCTCGAAGCTTTTTGTGACCGAGGCCACCCGCATTTTGGCGCGAGGCTAGGAAAATGACCACTCTGGCCTCTCCCTCCGTCACAGTGGGCGGGGCCAGGTGGGTTCGCCGCCTCCGCAGCAACCTTCCTGGCTATCTGTTTCTTCTGCCGTGGCTTGTTGGTTTCTTCGGTCTGACGATTGGGCCAGCTCTCGGCTCGCTCTATCTGTCGTTCACTGATTTTGACTTGCTGCGGGACCCGCGCTGGGTGGGGACTGCAAATTACGTGCGCATCGCAACCGACGATCCGAAGTTCATCGAATCGCTGCATGTCACCTTCGTCTATGTGATCCTATCGGTGCCGCTGAAGCTGATCTTCGCCCTCTTGGTCGCGCTGATGCTGAATAAGGGGATTGCCGGGCTGCCGCTCTATCGCGCGGTGTTTTATCTGCCGTCGCTGTTGGGGGCCAGTGTGGCCATTGCCGTGCTGTGGCGGCAATTATTTGCGGGCAATGGCTTGGTCAATCAGATCGTCTTTATGGCGTTCGGCATACAGGGGCCGAGCTGGATTTCCGATCCGGATTACACGTTGTATACGTTGGTGATCTTGAGTATTTGGCAGTTCGGCTCGCCGATGATTATCTTCCTCGCCGGTTTGCGCCAAGTGCCGCAGGATATTTACGAGGCGGCGCAGATCGACGGGGCTAGTAAGATGCGACAGTTCTTCCGCATCACTCTGCCGATGCTCACCCCGGTCGTGTTCTTCAATGCCGTTGTGCAGACGATTGAAGCCTTC
>NZ_LAJY01000602.1 GCF_000963705.1 Elstera litoralis
GCCGCATTTTCTGCGGCACGCCCGATTAAATTCACCTGAAACAAAACACCCTCCGGCGGGGACCGGAGGGTGCTGAGAAGGCTTAGGCCTGAAAAACGATCAGACGAAGAGTTGAGCAATCTGCACGGCATTCAGTGCCGCACCTTTGAGCAACTGGTCGCCCGAAACGAAGAAATCGATACCGTGGTCGCCAAAAATCAGGCTCTGACGAATGCGACCGACGTTGCAATCATGCTGCATCGTGGCATTGATCGGCATCGGGTAGACGTTGTTTGCCGGATCGTCGACCAGCTTCACGCCGGGGGCAGCGGCAATCGCGGCGCGCGCGGCTTCCACCGTAATCGGCTTTTCGGTTTCAATCGTCACGGCTTCCGAATGCACGCGTAAGGTCGGCACGCGCACCGCCGTGCAGGAGATCGGCATATCCGGCGCGCCGAAAATCTTCCGGGTTTCCCAGGTGACTTTCATTTCTTCGCGCGTGTAGCCGTTCGGCTGGAAGCTATCGATATGCGGGATGAGGTTGAAGGCAATCGGGTGCGCGAACACCTTATGCCCCGCCGTACCGCCATCGAGCACGACGCGCGATTCGGCCAGAAGCTCGTTCATCCCCTCAACCCCGGCCCCCGAGGTGGCTTGGTAGGAGGAAACGATGACCTTCTTCACCCCAAACACCTTGTGCAGCGGCCATAGCGCCACCGCCAGAATTGCCGTGGTGCAATTCGGGTTGGCGATCAGCTTTTTGCCCTTGGCGGTTTCCGGGTTGATTTCCGGGATCACCAGCGGCACCGCATCGTCGAGACGGAAAGCCGAAGAATTATCGATCACCAGGGCCTTTTCCGCGATCTTCGGGGCGTATTCCTTAGCGAACTCGCCGGAAACGGCCAGGAAGACCACATCGCATTGCTGCGCGGCTTCCACGGAAAAGGCTTCAATGGTTTTTTCCCCGAAGGGCGTGGTAGTCGTTTTTACCGGCCGACCGTTCAGAGGCGAACAGATGGAGCGAGCCGACCGGATAGTTCAGATCGGCCAGCACACTCATCAATTCGGCCCCGACGGCGCCCGTAGCGCCAACGATACCGACTGCGTGTTTGGCCATGATATGTCCCTTTATGACAAATCGTTCCCGGCTTCAGTGCCGGGGCGGTAAGCCTTGCCCGGTTTCCGGCGCGGTGACAAATCGAAAATGCGAATGCAGCCTGCGCAAATATGATGCAGCCGCGCGCGAGATAAGTTTCGGAAAATTACGCTTCTTTCCGAAAATGGCCCGCCGTCAGCCTGCCGTCAGGAACGCCCCCTATGCTCCCCTCATCACCCACGCACCGGGTGACGTGCAACAAGCTTAGGAACCTCACCATGTTTCGTTTTGCCGCCATGACCCTACTCGCCGCCGCCGCTTTTGCCGGGGCCGCTTCGGCCGCCGATCTGTGCAAGCCCGCCGCCACCCCCGTTTCAGACGCCCAGGTTATGCAGATGCTGACCGAAAAGGGCTATAAAGACGTGAAGCTCGGCAAGGATGACGGCTGCATCGAAGCCAAGGGCCATAATGCCGCCGGAAAGCGCGTCGAGGTCTATATCGACCCGACGACGGGCGAAATCGTTAAAGTCAAAGGCGCGTAACCATGACCGCGCTGCCCTCTTCCGCAGCCCCCGAGGTCCCCGTGTGGGACCTCGGCGTGCGGCTGTTTCACTGGGGCACGGTCGCCGCCGTCGCCACCGCTTTTCTGGCCGAAGACGGCGAGCGCCTGCACGAATGGGCGGGCTATGCCGTCGCCGGGCTGGTGACGTTCCGCCTGATCTGGGGCTTGATCGGCACCCGCCACGCCCGTTTTTCCGACTTCGCCCCCTCCCCCGCGCCGTCTTGGGCTATCTGCGCGCCCGGCTGGCCGGAACGCCGCGCCGCTACCTCGGCCATAATCCGGCAGGCGGGGCGATGATTCTCGTGCTGCTGGGCTTGCTCGTCGCCGTCGCGGGCAGCGGCATCGCCATGACATTCGATAGCCTATGGGGCAATCATCTCGTTGAAGAGTTCCATGAAACCGCCGCCAATGCTCTGTTGGTCTTCGCGGGGGTTCATGTCGGGGCCGTGCTGCTCATGAGCCTCCTCGATCGGGAAAACCTGATCCGGGCGATGATTACGGGCAAGAAGCGCCTATAACCGCCGCGGCAGTACCATCCGTGCCCGTAACCCTGCCCGCGCCCGGTTGGAGAGTTCCAGTGTGCCGCCGTGGGCATCGACCACGCTTTTGACGATGGCGAGCCCCAGCCCCGTGCCGCCGGTGCCACGATTGCGCGATTGTTCCAGACGGTAGAAGGGCCGCAGCACATGGCTCTGCTCCTCCTCCGGGATGCCCGGCCCGTCATCGAGCACATCGACGATCACCTCTTCGGAGGTCGCCTGCACCATCACCTCGGCCCGCCCACCATATTTCAGGGCATTGTCGATCAGATTGGTCAGCGCCCGGCGTAGCGCTTCGGGGCGGCAACGCAGGCGTAAGGCGCGGGCTTGATCGAAGGTCAGCGGCGCGCGCGCCGTGCCCGAGCCGCTGGGGCCGAAAATCGTGCCGATAGTATCGAACTGCAACGGCGGCGCTTCGGTCAGCCGCACCGGGCGGCCCAAATCCGAGTAATCGTCGCACACCGCTTGCAGCAGACTGGTGAAAGCCACCATCTGTTCCGCCTCCTGGGCCGAGCCTTGCTTGAGGTAATCGAGCGCGGCGGCGATCATCAGGGTCATTTCGTCGAGATCGGCCAGGATTTTTTCGCGGATACCCTCATCCTCGATCCATTCGGCGCGCAGTTTGAGCCGCGTTGCCGGGGTGCGCAGATCATGGCTGATGGCGGCCAGCATGCGCGTCCGGTCCTCCAACAGTTCGGCCAAGGCCGCCCGACTGCGGTCGATGGCGGCAGCAATCTGCCGAACCTCCTCGGACGCGCCCAGGGGAACCGCCAGCGGCAGCGGCGGGCTCACGGGCTCGCGGTCCACACTCTCGGCCAGCCGTTCCACCGGTAGCGCCAATAGCCGCGCCAGGGCGACGGCGAGGATCACCAACCAACCGCCACCGCCAGAACAACGAGCCCGCGCGCAACCGGCGTCCAGCGGTTCTGCCAGAAGCGCGGGCTGGCGAAACTGAGCCAGCGCCCATCCGACAAAGGCAGCGCCAGCCGCGCTTTCAACCCGGTGGCCGCCACCTCTTCCGAGATTTCCGCCAGCGCCGGACCCAAGGTATCGCCCGCCGGGCCGAGATCGAGACTGCGCCCTTCCAGCAGCGGGCGCGGCAGAAACAGCCGGGCTTCGAAGGGCGCGCGCCCATCCCAGGACGGGGTGAATAGAAAGCGCATCATCGCCGCCCCGTCTGGGAGCCCGCCGATCTCGAACTGTAAATCGGTCACATGGCGGGTGGCGAGCGCGCCATCGGCGGAACCGCCCTCGGCCAGCGCCCCTTCCGCCGCCTGCCACAG
>NZ_LAJY01000603.1 GCF_000963705.1 Elstera litoralis
GAGCAATCTGCACGGCATTCAGTGCCGCACCTTTGAGCAACTGGTCGCCCGAAACGAAGAAATCGATACCGTGGTCGCCAAAAATCAGGCTCTGACGAATGCGACCGACGTTGCAATCATGCTGCATCGTGGCATTGATCGGCATCGGGTAGACGTTGTTTGCCGGATCGTCGACCAGCTTCACGCCGGGGGCAGCGGCAATCGCGGCGCGCGCGGCTTCCACCGTAATCGGCTTTTCGGTTTCAATCGTCACGGCTTCCGAATGCACGCGTAAGGTCGGCACGCGCACCGCCGTGCAGGAGATCGGCATATCCGGCGCGCCGAAAATCTTCCGGGTTTCCCAGGTGACTTTCATTTCTTCGCGCGTGTAGCCGTTCGGCTGGAAGCTATCGATATGCGGGATGAGGTTGAAGGCAATCGGGTGCGCGAACACCTTATGCCCCGCCGTACCGCCATCGAGCACGACGCGCGATTCGGCCAGAAGCTCGTTCATCCCCTCAACCCCGGCCCCCGAGGTGGCTTGGTAGGAGGAAACGATGACCTTCTTCACCCCAAACACCTTGTGCAGCGGCCATAGCGCCACCGCCAGAATTGCCGTGGTGCAATTCGGGTTGGCGATCAGCTTTTTGCCCTTGGCGGTTTCCGGGTTGATTTCCGGGATCACCAGCGGCACCGCATCGTCGAGACGGAAAGCCGAAGAATTATCGATCACCAGGGCCTTTTCCGCGATCTTCGGGGCGTATTCCTTAGCGAACTCGCCGGAAACGGCCAGGAAGACCACATCGCATTGCTGCGCGGCTTCCACGGAAAAGGCTTCAATGGTTTTTTCCCCGAAGGGCGTGGTAGTCGTTTTACCGGCCGACCGTTCAGAGGCGAACAGATGGAGCGAGCCGACCGGATAGTTCAGATCGGCCAGCACACTCATCAATTCGGCCCCGACGGCGCCCGTAGCGCCAACGATACCGACTGCGTGTTTGGCCATGATATGTCCCTTTATGACAAATCGTTCCCGGCTTCAGTGCCGGGGCGGTAAGCCTTGCCCGGTTTCCGGCGCGGTGACAAATCGAAAATGCGAATGCAGCCTGCGCAAATATGATGCAGCCGCGCGCGAGATAAGTTTCGGAAAATTACGCTTCTTTCCGAAAAATGGCCCGCCGTCAGCCTGCCGTCAGGAAC
>NZ_LAJY01000604.1 GCF_000963705.1 Elstera litoralis
GTTCGGCAATCGCCGGGCGCGGGGGCAGCGGTTGGGCCGAGACTTGCGCATAGGTGGTTTCGGTAAGCTTCAGCACTTCGGCCAAATCGGTATCGCCCGCGATCACCAACACGGCATTATTCGGCGCATACCAGCGCGCGTGGAACTCCAGCGCGTCCTGATAGGTGAGGCTCTTAATCTCGGCTTCCCAGCCGATGATCGGGCGGCGGTAGGGGTGATTGATAAAGAGGGTGGCGTTCGCCAGTTCCGACAATTGCCCCCCCGGCGGGCGATTGGTGCGCTGATTGCGCTCCTCCAACACCACCGTGAGTTCCGGCTTGCTATTGGCGTCCGACAGTTTCAGCCCGGCCATGCGATCGGCCTCCAGCGCCATCACCGCCGCCAATTGGTCGCGCGGCATGGTCTGGAAATAGCCAGTATAATCATAAGTGGTGAAGGCGTTCTGCCGCCCGCCGAAGCGGTTCACCAGCGCATCAAAGGCCCCCGGCGGGGTTTTCTCGGTGCCCTTGAACATCAGATGCTCAAGATAATGGGCGAGGCCCGATTTACCCGGCTCCTCATCGGCACTGCCGACCCGATACAGCACCAGATGATGCACGGCGGGCACCCGGCGCTGCGGCAGCACGATCACTTCGAGCCCGTTCGGCAGGGTCGCGGTCTCGGCCCCCCAGCGGTTCGGGGCGGGCGTCTGCGCGAAGGCTGCGGCGCTGGTCAGCAGCAGGGCGGTGGTGAGATAGGCGAATGGTCGCACGGCGATGAACTCCCTCTTGCGCAAGATAGGCGCACTCACACGGCGAAACTAGGGCAGCGCGCGCGTAAAGTGAGGGTTAAGGCCCTGGCGCACGCCCTCTCCCTATCGACCTCGTAGCCATATTGGCATATATTGCCAATAGTTCCGATGGAGATACCGATGGCGACCCGAAACGTCGTGCTTACCGACACTCAATCGGCTTTGATCGACCAGTTGGTTGCCTCAGGGCGCTACCAAAATGCGTCGGAGGCTTTGCGGGCGGGGCTCCGGCTGCTCGAACGCGAGGAAGCCGAATTTCAAGACCTGCGGGAACGCTTGACGGTAGGCCTTGAGCAAGCGCGGCGTGGCGATTTGGCCGACGGCAGCGGGGAAGAGGCTGTTCGCCGCGCTTTTGCGGCGGCGGCGCGCGCGCAAGCCCGAGGGTGAAACCCTGGCGTCTAACCCGGCAGGCCGAGGCGGCGCTGATCGAAATCGCGCGCTGGACGCAGGAAACCTTCGGCCCCCGGCAGGCCACGGCCTATGCCGACGATCTCATCGCCCGCTGCGCGGAGATCGCCGCTGGAACCGCCGCCGCGCAGGACTGCCGCCGCCTCATCGACCCAGCACTGCCCGAGGATCTGCGCTTCGTGCGCGCGGGTCAGCATTTCGTTATTTTCGTCGAATCTCCCGCGCAGGTGGTTATTATCGATTTCCTGCATAGCCGCACCGATTTACCGCGCCGATTGGCGGATTATCAGATTCGCGGAGAAGCCAGAAATTGACACTCACGGGTCGCGCCCTTATCTGTGCAAGGCCCGCATAAGGGTGATATTGGTCGGCCCTCTGTCTAGCCGGGGTCGAGTGCCATTTTTCAAGGCTGCATGGGTTTGGAAGGTTTTTCGATGTTCGGCGCCCTCGCAAGAAAGCTGTTCGGCTCGTCCACGGAACGCGTGGTTAAGGGAATGGTCTGGCCATTTAAGCTGTCGTGCGGCG
>NZ_LAJY01000605.1 GCF_000963705.1 Elstera litoralis
CAGATGCTGGAAAAAACCGCGTGAGATTCGGGTAATTGCGTTCGTTATAGACGATAAACCCGGTATCGACGGGAATAGTCTTCCCATCGAGGGCCAGATCGAGGGTATTCGAATGGCCGCCGGGGCGGCGATCCTGCTCGAAGATCGTAATATTTCTATTCCGCAACGACCAAGCTGCCCCAAGACCGGAAATCCCGCTGCCAATAATTGCAATACGCTCAGGCGAGGCACTCAAGGACATGCTAGACGCTTTCCGCTTGGGGGGAGGAGAGGCTTTTGAGGGCGGCAAGCGCCCGGTCGCGCCCAAAACTAAGCTCGATCAACGGGCGCGGATAGGTTTGGTCGAGGCTGACGCCCGTCGCGCGCAAAACCAGCAGCGGCGCCTCCCACGGCTTATGAATAAAGGCACTCGGCAGTTCGCGCAGTTCGGGCACCCAGCGGCGGACATAGTCGCCGTCCGGATCGAATTTCTCGCCCTGAAGCACTGGATTGAAGATGCGGAAATAGGGGGCGGCGTCGGCCCCGCAGCCCGCAACCCACTGCCAACTTGCGGGATTGCTGGCGGGATCAGCATCGACCAGCGTATCCCAGAACCATTCCTCCCCCGCCTGCCAGGGTTGCAGCAGGTGCTTTACCAGAAAAGAGCCGACCAGCATGCGCACGCGATTGTGCATCCAGCCCGTGTGCCAAAGCTGGCGCATTCCGGCGTCGATGATCGGATAGCCGGTTTGGCCGCGCTGCCAGGCGCGTAGGGCCTCGGCGTCGGGTTGCCAGGGAAAATTTTCGAATTGGCTGCGTAACGGTCGGTGCGAAATCTGAGGTTGATGAAACAGCAGATGATAGCTGAACTCGCGCCACCCCAGTTCGCGCGAGAAACTCTCGGGGCCGCGTGCCGCGAGGTCTCCGGCGCAGGCCTGGTCGAGCGCGGCCCAGATTTGGCGCGGGCTGATCTCGCCGAAGCGCAAGTGCGGCGAGAGAGCACTGGTGCCGCTCAAATCGGGCCGGTCGCGCGTGTCGGCATAGGCGGTGAGGCGTGCGGCGAGGAAATCATCGAGCCGCGCCAGCGCACCGGCCGCGCCGGGCGTCCACTGGTCGCGCATGCCCCCAGCCCAATCGGCGCCGTCGGCAGTAAGTCCCACCTTTCCAAAGGGTCGGAGGCCAGTACGGGTGGATCGGGCAGACGACCGGGGGCGGGGACCGGTAGGGGCGGCCGTGCGGCGGCAAGCGGACGCGCGGCGCGCCAGAAGGGGGTGAAAACCTGGAACGGCCCACCCTGGCCGGTTTTCACCTCCCAAGGTTCGACCAACAGCAGGGCATTGCTGCTCTCCACTGTGACGCCTTGGGCGGTGAGAGCGGTTTTCAATTCCGTATCGCGGGCGATGGCGGCGGCCTCATACTGGCGGTTCCAGAACAGATGCCGCGCGCCCGTTTCGGTTATGAGTGCCGAAACCTGCGCGTCGGCGCGGTCTCGGCGTAGAATGAGCGGGATGTTATAGGCCGCCAGTGCGTCGCGCAAACGGGCAAGACTATGATGCAGCCACCAGCGGCTAGCCCCGCCGAGCGCGCGCGAATCCGAACTTGTTTCGTCTAGGCAATAAAATCCGATAACGGGATGCCCGCCCGCGCGAGCCTGTTCCAGGGCAGAAGCGAAGGCCGGATTATCCCCGATCCGCAAATCTTGACGAAACCAGACGAGAAGGGGCGGGGGGGAGGTCACGGGGCGGCGCGCTTTCGGTTGGATTTTCTAGCGGTTTTTCTTTGTTCGGCGGCGGCGCGCCCCTGGATCACCCGAAAGTTTTAAGGGCGTTGCGTCTAAGCCCGCAACCCCAGCGTAACCTTGCCGGAGATGGAAACGAACTCCATCTTAAGGACATGTTTGGCACCGCAAATTATCCTCCCGCGCGCCCCTATTGGAAGAGACGAGAATGCCCCTCCATCGCTCCCGCCCCTGGGCTCTGCCCGAGTCTGCCGCAACACCCGAAAGCCTGTTTCTGAACCGCCGAAGCCTGTTGCAGGTGATGGGAACGCTGCCGCTGCTGGCGGGGGCCGGTGCCCTCATCGCGGGGGAGGCCACAGCGGCGGGCTACCCCTATCCGCGCAGCAGCGTCTACCCGCCCGAACGGGCAGAAACGCCGGAAAAACTGGCGACGACCTATAATAATTTCTACGAATTCGGCACGTCGAAATCGGTGGCCTCTGCCGCCGAAGCGCTGAAGCCGAGCCCGTGGAAGGTGACTTTCGACGGCATGGTCGAAAAACCACAAAGTTTCGACGCGGAAGAGTTGATCGCCCGCATGCCGCTGGAAGAGCGGGTGTACCGCCTGCGCTGCGTCGAAGCCTGGTCGGCGGTCATTCCCTGGACCGGCTTCCCGCTCGCCGCCCTGGTGAAGCTGGCCCAACCGACCGCCGGCGCCAAATATGTGCGCTTCGAGACCTTCCTTGATTCCGGCATGGCCTTCGGCCAGCGCCAATTTTGGCAACCTTGGCCTTATGTCGAAGGCGTAACGATTTCGGAGGCCATGAACGACCTCGCCTTTATCGCCACGGGGGCCTATGGCAAGCCGCTGCCGAAGCAAATGGGCGCGCCGATCCGACTGGTGTTGCCGTGGAAATATGGCTTCAAGTCGATCAAATCGATTGTGAAAGTAACCTTTACCGACAAGCGCCCGGTGAGCTACTGGGAGCAGCTTCAGGCCAGCGAATATGGGTTTTGGGCCAATGTGAACCCGGCGGTGGCGCATCCACGCTGGAGCCAAGCGAGCGAGCGGACCCTGACCGGCGAGCGGATTCCGACGCAGCTGTTCAATGGTTATGGTCCCTGGGTTGCCGACCTCTATAAGGGGTTGGAAGCGGAAAAACTCTATATGTGATCGCCTCAAACATGGGCGGTGGCTGCGGGTTTTCTGTTCACATGCGGAAAAAATTAGCAATCTTCGGATAAAATCTACCAAAATCACGCCATCCTCTTGCGAGTTCTCCGGCTTCAACGCATCGTTGTGACAGAGGCTTCACCATATAGGGGGGACGCATGGTCGACACCGCAGCACACCACCCCATTTTCGACGAAATGCGCGGCTTAGACGGGAACGTCCGGCCGCCATTTTCCGGCATTGAGCATTGGCTGTCGAAAATGCCGGACGGGGAACACGGCCGCATGCAGTTGCAGGCGGATCTGCTGTACGAGCGTATGGGCATTACCTTTGGCTCCTATGGGGCGGCGGGCGGGCACGAGCGCTCGATCCCCTTCGATCTGATCCCGCGCGTTTTTTGGGCAAGTCGGAATGGGATAAGCTGGAAGCCGGCCTGCGCCAACGGGTGCGGGCGCTAAACGCTTTCATGCACGACGCCTATCACCGCCGGGATATTTGCCGCGCCGGGAAAATTCCGGAAGCGCAGATCGTTCGCAACGATCAGTTCCTCTCGGTGATGCAGGATTTCGACCTGCCGGGCAGCATCTATGCCCATATTTGCGGGATCGACGTGGTGCGCGTCTCCGAAGGCCAGTTCTACGTTCTCGAAGATAATTGCCGCGTTCCGTCGGGCGTCTCCTACATGCTGGAAAACCGTGAAGTGATGATGCGCCTCGTGCCATCGCTCTTCACTCAGCAACGTATTCTGCCGGTGGCACAATATGCCGAAGAGCTGCTGA
>NZ_LAJY01000606.1 GCF_000963705.1 Elstera litoralis
TTTGCTAAAATTTAGAGTTGGAGGATTGTAGTGTGATCGGATTTGGTTGGCCGCTGTCGACGCAAACGGGCTGGGGGCAAGTAGGGTTCAATATGGTGTTGCAAATGCTGCGCCTGGGCAAAACCCGCCCGGTGCTGCTGGAAGCCCCTGAAGATCTCGCCATTCATGGGTTGCATCTGTGGACGCTGTTACCGTTAGAAATCGAGCGCCGGACGCGCAGTGCGGGTGTAAACGGCTCCGGTGCGGATTGGCCGTTCCCCGTTATGCACCCTCTGGGGAATCATTTCGGAGGAACCGGGAGTCGTCATCGCCATCGCGGGCAGCGGAATATCGGGCGTATGGTGTTTGAAGATACTAATCTGACAGCGGAAGATCGGCGCGAGATTGCGGCGTATGATTGTTTTTTAACGCCTTCCCGCTGGAACGCGGGGCTTTTGCGCGCGGCCGGTGCCACCGATGTGCGCATGGTGCATGAGGGAATCGACGAGAGCGTCTTTTTTCCCGCGCCGCGCCAAGGGCTTTGCCCCGGCAGGTTCATCGTTTTCTCGGGTGGGAAGCTGGAGTTTCGCAAGGGGCAGGATATCGTTATTGCCGCCTTCAAAATCTTTCAGCGCCGCCATCCGGAAGCCTTGCTCGCAGTCAATTGGCAAAATTTCTGGCCGCAGTTGGCGGCCGATATGGCGCTTGCTGGGCATGTGAAATCGGCTCCTGGGCTCGATCAAAATGGTCGGCTTGCGCTTGGCGATTGGCTCGTTCGGGAAGGTTTACCGGAGGATAGCTTCGTCGATCTTGGTATGATTCCGCATCACATGATGGCCCAAGTTATGCGCGAAGCCCATGTGGCCGTTTTTCCGAATAGGGCCGAAGGCGCGACCAATCTGGTGGCGCTTGAGTGTATGGCGGTGAATGTTCCCGTGATCCTATCGGCCAATACAGGGCATCTCGATCTGATGATGGCGGACGAGCCCACGTGCATACCGCTAAAGCATCAGCGGCGGGTACCGAAGGCCCCTGGAATGGATGGCCTCGACGGGTGGGGGGAAAGCTCGGTGGAGGAACTCGTGGAGGCCCTCGAAAAAATCTATACCGACCATGCTTTGAGCCAAACAATTGCACGATCGGGAACACAATTGGCGCAAAGCCGGAGTTGGCGCGTTCAGACGGAAGCCGTATTAGAAGCGTTAGAGGATTTTATACATTGATATTTGCAAGAGTAAGCATCTCTGAAAGAGATGTAAGTAGAATTTCTTTGTTTTCTTTTAGAAATTCTTGAATATTATCCAATGGAATGAATGAAATTTCAGAATATTCTTTGCTGCCAAATTGTTCGTATGCACTTCTGATTTCATTTTCTGGTAAAGACGACATTAGGACAAAAATAATATCCACAACGCCGGTTGCGACATCTTCAACAAGGCCGCAAAACTTCGGTGGATGTCACCGAACTGGCATCGAGACCAAGTTCTTCCCGAAGCTCGTCTAAGAGT
>NZ_LAJY01000607.1 GCF_000963705.1 Elstera litoralis
TCTACTCTTGCTCCGAATTCGAGATTGGCACAATTATTAACGAGTTAAAATCCTTCTCCCCAATCAAAATCGAATACAAATTCTTAGATCGTTCGGAGAACCTCACTGAAATCAGTTCAGGAGAACTAGCGGGGGATCATGTTGTGGAAGGTTACCTCGAGCCACAGCACGCGTAGATAGGTGTAACCGAACTCCAGCGCACGGTGCGCGGTTTGCCGCGCCCTGCAATCAGGCCCGTCAAAATCCGGGCGACGCTGGCCTCCGATAGGGACGTATCGGCGATCAGGGCTAGGCATTCGCGGGTGAAATCATCGACGACACACAGAATGCGAAAACGGCGACCGCAGACCAAACTGTCGGAGACGAAATCGAGCGACCAACGCTGGTTTGGCCCTTGGGGAGGTATCATCGGCGCGCGGGTTCCCAGCGCCCGCTTCCGGCCACCCCGGCGGCGAACCTTGAGACCCTCCTCCCGATAAATCCGCAGCAGTTTCTTGTGATTGAGCCGGAAACCCTCGCGCGCCAGCAAAATGCCCAACCGCCGGTACCCAAACCTTTGACGTTCCGTCGCCAGCGCCCGCAAGCGCTGCCGCAAACCCGCATCCTGGGGCCGAGACGAACGATACCGAACCGTCCTGCGACTGACCCTAAGCAATCGACACGCCCGCCGCTCGCTCACCCCATGAACCTCACGAGCCTGCGAAACAGCCATCCGCCGCGCGGCGGGCGTTACCATTTTTTTGACGCCAAATCCTTTAAAATCGCATTGTCCAGCATGGCTTCCGCCAAAAGCTTCTTTAGCCGGGCGTTCTCTTCTTCAAGGCTCTTAAGCCGCTTGGCTTCTGAAACCTCAAGGCCGCCTTACTTCGACTTCCATTTATAGAAAGTCGCAGGGCTGATCCCGTGCCGACGACAAACTTCTGCTGTCGCAAGCCCGGATTCCTGTTCCTTCAAAACCCCGATGATCTGTTCTTCGCTGAACCGTGTGCGCTTCATCTTCGTCCGACTCCTTCTGTCGGACTCTACATCAAGACGGATCCAAAATCGGGGGTACGTCATAGGGTTTCTTCATCTGCCTTTGCCATCCGCTATCGAGAACCAGTCTCATGGCACCAACCCCATCAACTCCCCAATCAACTCCTCCACGCTCACT
>NZ_LAJY01000608.1 GCF_000963705.1 Elstera litoralis
CTAAGGAGCTAGCGTCGGACGATTCTGTTTCCTCAATTTTGAGCCAGATCGGCGAGGCGCTCGATGCTTTTAAAGCTAAAAAACATGCTTATAGATTTCATCGGGATGACGATCAGGAGCCAACAGTATACTATATTCACGAATTCTCAATTCGTATTGGAAATGACACGCATCCCTTAAGCTTCTCCTTATCGGAGGAGCTGATAAGTGAAGATGCGTTTATGCTCCCCGATCGGAAAAGCTGGGTAGACGAAATTGACGATGAATTAGGCTGAGCGGCTGAGGTTCAGCCTACCCTTTCTCACATCTTCGGCCACGCCCGATCAATATCCGCCTTCCGAAGGGTCGCCCGCAGCGAATCGACCAGATCGGTGCGCGGCGGCAGGGGGGTAAAACGCGCGGCGAGTTCGGGCGGCAACGAAAAATTCGGCAGGATTGGGCGCACGAAGCCTTCCGCGAACAGGCGTTGAGCCGTCTCGGTGAGGGCGAAGTTCATCCACAGCTTGCCGCCGGCGGCATTGCGCGCGCCCTTGACCAGCGAGAGCGTATAGGCGGCGGCGGCGGTGCCGTCGGCGGGCAGGATCACTTCGGCTTCGTCCATCCCATCGAGATGCTTCACCCGCAGCCCATCGGCCTCAAAGGTGATCCACACGGGGATTTCACCGCGCAAAAAACGCGCTTGCGCCGAGCCGGGATCGATGCGTTGGACGTTTTCCGGCCTTATGCAGGGCGGTGAAATACTCGATCCCCGGCCGCACTGAATCCAGCGTGCCGCCCGCCGCGACATTGGCGGCGAAGGCGAGGGTGAGGCCGACCGTCGTCGTTTGCGGGTCGGGGTAGGTGATGCTGTTCTTAAACTCGGGCTTGCGCAGATCGGCCCAGGTGCGCGGCAGGCTTTTCACCAGCTTGCGGTTGACGACGAAGGCGATGGGCAGCGTGTGAACGCCGACCCACAGGCCATCCGGGTCTTTCGCCGCGCCCGGCAGCCGGTCGAGATTAACCGGGCGGTGGGGGCTCAGCAGGCCCCGGCTGGCGGCATCGAGCGCGACCAGCGAGTAGAAATAGGCGGCATCGGCGGGCGGGCGCTCGCGCAGCCGGTCGAGCTGCGTCACGGTCGCGGTCGAGCCCAAATCGGTATAAGCCAGCGGCACATCGGGGTAGCGCTGGCCGAAGGCGCGCACGACCGCGCCCCAATTGGCCCAACCGAGGGCGGTATTGGCGCTGATCGTCACCCCCTCTTTGGCGGCGGCCTCCGCCAGAGTTTTTTCGCCCGGATAGAGTTCCGGCCCCTCGCTGAGCGGAAGAGTGGCATCAGCCTGGGCGCGTGCTGCGCCGAAGGGCATAAGGAGGGCTCCCGCCAACAGGCTGCTGAGCACAAGGGCGCGTCGAGAGAAAAGCGGCAGCATGAAACCCATCCGGCAGAGCATGAAAAAACCCTGCCGATGCAATATCGGCAGGGTTTAAAACCATCACAGGATCGAAACCATCCCTAGAAGCGGGCGCATCGGTCCGTGAAGAAACGGTTTTTAGTAAGAATCATCGCCATGATCGTTATGGACCGGGGGCGGAGCTTCGCCATCCAGTTCCAGCGTGCGGGCTTCGGGGCCCTTATCGCGTTCGATCGAGGAGAAGCGGACGCGTTGGCCCGGCTGCACATCGACAAGACCGGCACGACGCAGAACCGAAGCGTGCAAGAACACGTCTTTCCCGCCCGAATCCGGAGTGATGAAGCCGAAGCCCTTGGTTGCGTTGAACCATTTTACGGTGCCTTCGCCGCTTTCGCCGGGAGGGCCACCGCGATCGGCACCGAAGCCGCCGCCGAAGCCACCAC
>NZ_LAJY01000609.1 GCF_000963705.1 Elstera litoralis
ATCGTGACCTGGACGAAGTGATCGCCCGCTTGATCGAGCGGCCCGATGGCGGGGCCGATCTTCTTCAGATTCAGCGCTTGAAAAAGCGCAAACTGATCTTAAAAGATCAGATGCATCAGCTCGAAAGCGCGCTTCTGCCCGATATTATCGCGTAAAGCCGCCCGCATAGCCGCGCTTTTCCCCTGAGCCGCAACCGCTTATACTGCGGTTTCCTTTTTTCTATGGATGATCCTTCAATGAGCAGCACGCCGTCGGTCGGCATTATCATGGGCAGTCAAAGCGACTGGGCCACTCTGCGCCATGCCGCTGAAACTCTGAGCGCCCTCGATGTGGCTTTGGAAACGCGCATCGTTTCGGCCCATCGCACGCCCGACCGGCTCTACGCCTATGCCAAAAGCGCGCGGGAACGGGGCCTGAAAGTCATTATCGCCGGGGCCGGCGGGGCCGCCCACCTGCCCGGTATGGTCGCCGCCCTCACCAGCCTGCCGGTCTTCGGCGTGCCGGTCGAAAGCCACGCGCTGAAGGGTATGGATTCGCTGCTCTCCATTGTGCAAATGCCCGGCGGCGTTCCCGTCGGCACGCTGGCCATCGGCAAGCCGGGGGCGATTAAACGCCGCCCTGCTGGCCGCGTCGGTGCTGGGGGTTGCAGGATGCAGCCCTCACGGCGCGGCTCGACGCTTGGCGCGCCCGCCAGACCGCTGGCGTGGCCGACGCGCCCGAAGAGGATGAAGACCCCTATTGGCAGAAGACCAGCCGATGAGTGCGAGTCTGCTTCTCCCCCCCGGCAGCACTATCGGTATTCTCGGCGGCGGGCAGTTGGGGCGGATGATCGCCCAGGCCGCCGCCAGCTTGGGCTATCGCACCCATATTTATGCGCCGGAAACCAATCCGCCCGCAGCGCAAGTGGCGACGGCGACGACCACCGCCGCTTATGAAGACCGGGACGCGCTGGCGCGCTTCGCCGCCGATTGCGCCGTCGTGACCTATGAGTTCGAGAATATCCCCGTGGAGCCGGTGAGTTTTCTCGCCGAATTGCTGCCCGTCCGTCCCAATCCGCGCGTGCTGCGCATTACGCAGGATCGGCTGAACGAAAAGGATTTTCTCGCCCGCATCGGCGTGCCGACGACGCGCTATCGCGGCGTTTCGGCCTTCGCGCGGCTGGCGGAAGTGGTGGCGGAAGTGGGCCGCCCCTGCGTGCTGAAATCGAGCCGCATGGGCTATGACGGCAAGGGCCAGGCCAAGATCGTCGAGGAAAGCGATATCGCGACCGCGTGGCGGCAGATGGGCGCATCGGTCGGCATCGTCGAAAAATTCGTCGATTTCGCCTATGAAGCCTCGGTCATCGTCACGCGCGGGCTCGACGGCGGCATGAGCTGCTTCGTGCCGGTGCAAAACCGCCACGAGAACCATATTCTCGCCGAAACCATCGTTCCCGCCCCGCTCTCGCCGGAAGCGCAAGCCCAGGCGCAAGATTTGGCCCGCAAAATCGCCGAGGCCATCGATCTGGTCGGTATTCTCTGCGTCGAACTCTTCGTCGGGGCCGATGGGGCCTTGCTGGTGAACGAACTCGCCCCGCGCCCGCATAATTCGGGCCATTGGACGCTCGACGCCTGCGTGACCAGCCAGTTCGAGCAACTCGTGCGCGCCATCTGCGGCCTGCCGCTGGGCTCCACCGAACGCTTGGCCGATTGCACGATGCAGAACCTCATCGGCGATCAGGTCCACGCCTGGCCCGAAATTCTAAAAGACCCGCGCGCCAAGCTGCACCTCTACGGGAAAGCCGAAGCGCGCCCAGGGCGCAAGATGGGGCATGTCACGCGCCTGCTCGGCCCCGTTACCGCCCTCTAAGGCCGCTCTTGGGTGGGGGTCCCCCCCAGATCGGTTATCGCCGCGATGGTCGCCTCGGCGGCGGCCCGTAGGTCGTCGATCCGCCGCTGGGCCGCGC
>NZ_LAJY01000061.1 GCF_000963705.1 Elstera litoralis
GAATTGCCATGCGCATGCTGCAACAAAGACTTTCGGTGAAGCTCGGCGCAGCTTTCTTACTGATCTCACTCATTACTGCCATCTCCGGTGGACTCATTGTAAAATATCTAGACGATCTGGTAAAAAAGTTCGGTCATAACAAAGCATACTTACGAAGTCATTGATGCGATTGGCCTCATCCGCGAGGCCATGCTGAATCAACAGACTGGCCTGCGCGGCTATATTGTCCTGGTGTCGGAGGATGCCCTGATCCCCTTCACGCAGGGGCAAGCGCAGTACACGGCAGCCCTTGAGGCGGCGCAGCGGTTGACGGTCGACGATCCCGCCCAACAAAAGCGGCTGGCCACCGTAGCCGCCACGGTTGAAACCTGGAGCCGGGAGTTTGCCACGCCGGTTTTAAGCGGGCTTCGCGATCCCCAAGGGCGGGCACGCGCCCTTGAGATTGCAAAATCGGGAACCGGAAAGGAAATTTTCGATCAATTCCGAGTGCAATTGCGCGAAATTGAGACTATCGAGCGCGACTTGCTCGCCGCCCGCTCCAAAGAGTTTCAGAGCACCAGCCGCGTTGCGCAAACCATCGCCATCGCCGCCATTCTCGTCACCCTTATCGGGGCCGTCATTCTATCGATCTTCGCCAATCGGAGCATCACAGCCCCCGTTGTCCGCATGACCGCCTCGATGGAAGCGCTCAGCCGGAAAGCCTATGAGGCCGCGATTCCCGGCGCGGATCGGCAGGATGAAATCGGCAAAATGGCGCAGACGTTGCTGCTCTTCCGCGCCTCGATGCAACAGGCCGACGCGCTAGCCCTGGCGCAGGAAACGGCCCGCGCCGCCGAAGACGCGCGCCGCGCCAAGCTGGAAGGGCTGACACGCAATTTCTTGAGCAATATCGATACGATCGTCCAGGGCCTCGGCACGGCATCCAGCCAAGTGCGCACCAATGCCGAATCGCTCGCGGGGACGGCGCAGCAAACCACCGCTCAAGCGACGGCGGTCGCCAGCGCGACCGATCAGGCCGCAAGCAATGTGCAAACCGTGGCCTCCGCCGCCGAAGAGCTTTCGGCTTCCATCGTTGAAGTCGCCCGCCGGACGGAAAACGCCGCGACCGTCGTGCGTAAGGCCGTGGATGAGGCCGAACAGACGAATTCGGTGATTAAAGGCCTCGCCGCCTCGGCCGATAAGATCGGCGAGATCGTCAGCCTCATTCAGAATATCGCCGGGCAAACCAATCTACTGGCGCTGAACGCCACCATCGAAGCGGCGCGCGCCGGAGAAGCAGGCAAGGGTTTTGCCGTGGTGGCGAGCGAAGTCAAAAGCCTCGCCAATCAGACCGCCAAAGCGACGGACGATATCCAGACGCAGATTTCGACCGTGCAAGACGAGACCCGCCGCGCCGTCGAGGCCATCAATAGCATTGGCGGCACGATCCGAACCATCGACGATATTACGGCAGCCGTCGCGGCGGCGGTCGAGCAACAGGGCGCCGCCACCCGCGAAATCGCCCGTAACGTCACTCAGGCGGCCAGCGGAACCGAGCAAGTGAACCGCAATATCGTCGGCGTCTCCCAGGCCGCCAGCGAAACCGGCCAAGCCGCCCATGAAATGCTATCGGCGTCCAGCACTCTGGCGCACCAGGCCCAAACGCTCAAAGTGCATGTCGACCGCTACGTAAGCGACGCGGCGGCGGCGTAAACTTGAGGGAGGGGCGCGGCTCCGCTCCCTCCCTCACGCTTCGGCGTTCGGCCACTCGATAATGTGATGCAGATAGTCTTGTTCGTCGGTAATGCTGGCTTCGCTCACCACGCGCCCCCGAACCGAATGGCCAGCGCGCACCACGGAATCGGGATCGCCGGTCAGCAAAGGGTGCCAAGCGGGCAAAGGCTTGCCTTCCGCCATTCGCCGATAGGCGCAGGAGGGCGGCATGTAATAGAGGCTTTCGATGCTCTCCGGTGTTACCTTCACGCATTCGGGCACTTGGTCGAAACGGTTTTCGTAATCGCAGCAGCGCCCGGTTTTGGCGTCGAGCAGGCGGCAGGCGATGCTGGTGAACTCGATCATGCCCGAGGGCTCGCCTGCCTCATCCTCATATTCAAGCTTGGCGAGGCAGCATTTGCCGCAGCCATCACACAAAGCCTCCCATTCCGCAGGGGACAGGGTGAGCAGGGTTTTTTTGGTTTCCCAAAAGCGAGGCGTGAGGCTGGGCATGGGGCGGCTCGATAGGACGGATAGCGTGATAGCGCTAGTAGATAGACCGAATCGTGCCGCCGTGCCCAGCCTTAACCTTTTCGTCCTAAGCGAGCCAACTCGGCACCGGCAGATTGCGGGCGCGCAGGAACTCCGGATTGAACAGTTTCGACTGATAGCGCGCGCCGCCGTCGCAGAGGATGGTGACGATGGTATGCCCCGGCCCGAGGGTGCGGGCGACCTGCATGGCGGCGGCGATATTAATGCCTGCCGAGCCGCCAACGCAGAGCCCATCGTGTTTCAACAGATCGAACACGACCGTTAGCGCCTCGGTGTCGGAGATCCGCACCGCGCCGTCGAGCGCGACGCCCGCGAGGTTGCCCGGAACCCGGCCCTGGCCGATACCTTCCGTAATCGAGGTGCCTTCCGACACAAGCTCGCCGCCCGTTGCCCAATTGTAGAGGACCGAGCCGTGGGGATCGGCGAGGAAGATTTTCGTCGTGGGGGCCGATGCCTTCAGCGCGGCGCTGATGCCCGCGAGCGTGCCGCCGGTGCCGACCGCGCAGGTAAAGGCATCGGGGGCTTTGCCGGTGATCGCTTGAACCTGGGCCAGAATTTCCGGCCCGGTCGTGGTTGCGTGGCCGTTGCGGTTGGCGAGATTTTCGAATTGATCGGCGAACAGTACGCCGTTCGGCTCGGTCTTGGCGCGCTCGTCGGCGACCCTCCGGGCGACATGCACGTAATTGCCGGGGTCTTTGAAGGGTTTGGCTGGAACCAGCATCACCTCGGCCCCAATCAGCCGGAGGAAATCGATCTTCTCCTGGCTTTGGGTTTCCGGCATCACGATCAGGCTGCGGTAGCCGCGTGCGTTACCGACCAGGGCCAGGCCGATGCCGGTATTCCCGGCAGTGCCTTCGACGATCAAGCCGCCCGGCCTCAGCGTGCCCGCCGCTTCGGCGGCCTGGACGATAGCAAGCGCCGCGCGGTCCTTCACCGAGCCGCCGGGGTTCATGAACTCGGCCTTGCCGTAAATCGCGCAGCCGGTCGCCGCCGAAGGGCCGTTTAGGTAAATGAGCGGCGTTTGACCGATAGCGGGGAACAGGCCGGGGCCGGGCATGGACTTTCTCCAATTTACGGTGTGATTTGGGAAACTTGGTTTCTATGTAAGGTCTGGTGAAACTCGGTGCAAGCGTTGCAGCACTTCAGACAGGCAGGGCAGGCATGAGCGGGTTCAAGGATCATTTCTCCAGCGTGGCCCAAGGCTATGCCGCGTTCCGCCCGCGCTATCGGCCCCAATTGGCGGAAGATTTAGCGGCGCTCTGCCCGCAGCATCGGCTGGCCTGGGATGCGGGCTGTGGCTCTGGGCAGTTCTCGGCCTTGCTTCCCGCCCAGTTCGAACAGGTGGTGGCGACCGACGCCAGCGCCGAGCAAATCGCGGCTGCCCCGCCGCATCCCCAGATTGAGTATCGCGCAGCGCGGGCGGAGGCGAGCGGCTTACCCGATGGCTCGGTCGATCTCATTACCGTGGCCCAGGCCGCCCATTGGTTTGATCTTCCGGCTTTCTACGCCGAATGCGCGCGGGTGGCCGCTCCTGGGTGCGTGCTAGCGCTGATTACCTATGCGCATATGCGCCTGCCCGAGGCGCTGACGGCGTTGTTCTGGCATTTTTATGATGGTGTGCTCGGCCCCTTCTGGCCCCCCGACCGCCGCCATGTGGAACAGGGATATGCAACCCTGCCCTTCCCGTTCGCGCCACTCCCACTGCCCCCGCAAGCGCTGGAGGCGGTTTGGGGGCTCGATCAGGTCTTGGGCTATGTCGAAACCTGGTCGGCAGTGCGCGGATTGCTGAAAGCCGAGGGCGATGCGCGTTTGCGGGCCTTCAAGGCAGCGTTCCACAAAACCTGGCTCGACACCCAGGGTGAGGGAGCGCAGCTCGCGCTCGATTGGCCGGTTACGGTGCGCGTCGGGCGGATTCGGCCCCTCTAGAGTTAAAAACCGGGTCCTTTTAAAAACTAGGGGCTTTTTCAGACTCCTGCATTGACAGGGGCAAAGCCGCTGGGTAGGTTCCACGCCTATTTTTGACTTAGCTTCCTGGCCGCTTCCCTGGCCGGACCTTGAGACCCAAAGGCTTGCATCATGAAGATCGTCAACTCGCTGAAGTCCATGAAGACCCGCCACAAGGCTTGCCGCATTGTGCGTCGCAAGGGTCGCGTGTACGTCATCAACAAGCAAAACCCGCGCTTTAAAGCCCGCCAGGGTTAATCTTGCGCGGCTTCGGCCGCACGGGACGCGCCGGTTTTCTGCTACACTAAGCACCGCAGGCCTGCTTGCGGTGCCTTAGTGTTTTTTAGCATTAAGGCTTGACGCTGTTATCCTGTAACTGTATCTCTAATTGTGACGATTGGAGGGGCGCATGGGCGCACGCAGCAATCGCTTTGCGGTTGCCCTGCACGCTTTGGCGGTCATCGCCGAGCGCAAGGGGGAACCGGCATCGTCGGACTGGATCGCGCATAGTATCGGCACGAACCCGGTGGTGATCCGCCGGGCGATGGCACCGTTGCGCGATGCGGGACTGGTTGCGTCCGTCGCCGGGGCATCCGGGGGGTTCTTGCTGGCAAAACCGGCGGAACTCATCGGGTTGAACCAGGTGTGGGCGGCGGTCGAGCCTGCTGGGAGCCTTGCCTGCCACGAAGGCAGCGAGGATTGCCCGGTTGCGGCCCAGCTTCCGCCGATCTTGGCCGAAATCGGTCAGGATATGGACCGGGCGCTGGATACCAGTCTGAGGGCGTGGCGCTTGTCCGATGTGACGCGGCGTCTGTGCCCGGAGATGAAGGCATTGCTGGCGCAGAAGCCTCTGTGATCGTTGAGAAGAAGAGCGGCTCTTGGGCCGTTTTTCTTGACCTTAAAATGTAACATTTTCAGATACGGTGATCTTCATGGCAAAAGTAGCAATCGTTTACCACAGCGGCTTCGGGCACACGGCGGTTCAGGCCGAAAGCGTCGCCACCGGCGCGCGCAGCGTTTCCGGCACCGAGGTGACCTTGGTGAAAGTGGAAGATTGGGAAGCGCATGTGGAGGCGTTGAACGCCGCCGATGCCATCATCTTCGGCGCGCGACTTATATGGGCAGCGCTTCCGCCCAGTTCAAAACCTTCATGGATGCGACCGGCAAGATTTGGTACGGCCAGGGCTGGAAGGATAAGCTCGCCGCCGGTTTCACCAATTCGGCCAGCCAGAGCGGCGATAAGCTGAACACGCTGATCCAGCTTGCCATCTTCGGCGCGCAGCATGGGATGATCTGGGTCTCGCTCGGCGAGTTGCCGCAGAACAATAGCTCAGCCTCCTCGCCCGATACGGTCAACCGCCTCGGCAGCTTCCTCGGCGCGATGGCCCAGTCGAACAACGATCAAGGCCCGGACCTGGCTCCGCCCGCCGCCGACCGCAAGACGGCAGAAATCCTGGGGGCGCGCGTCGCAACCCAAGCCGCCCGCTGGGTGAAGGGCGCGTAAGGCGCGACTTTCGGCCTCGCCCCTACGAAAGTTTATCCCCCTTTCCCTTGCTCTTAACGCCTCGCTTGCTATCGTCTGATCCAAGCCGGGGTTAAAGGCGCAAGGGGGAGGGGTTTATGGTTCAAATGCCGGTGCCGGATAGCGGCATTCTGGCGCGACGCGACGATATTGTCCGCGCGCTTTATGCATTGCTGCCGGAGTCATGCGTGATCGCCGACGCGGTCGCCCGGCGGGCCTATGAGTGCGACGCGGTGAGCGCCTACCGCCAGCTTCCCCTCGCCGTGGTTTTGCCACGCACAACGGCGGAAGTGTCAGCGGTTCTCAAATATTGCCACGAAGCAGGCGTGCCGGTGGTGCCGCGCGGGGCCGGAACCTCCCTCTCCGGCGGGGCCTTGCCGGTGGCCGATGGCATCGTGCTGGGCTTAGGCAAGCTCAATAAGATCCTCGATATCGATTTTCCCAACCGCGCTGTGGTGGCGCAGCCGGGCGTGACCAACCTCGGCATTTCCAACGCTGTCGCCCACGCAGGGTTTTACTACGCGCCCGATCCCTCCTCGCAGATCGCCTGCACCATCGGCGGTAATGTGGGGGAAAATTCCGGCGGTGTGCATTGTCTGAAATACGGCCTCACCACTAACAATATTCTGGGGCTCGAACTGGTACTGATCGACGGCACCATCCTGCGCCTCGGCGGCAAGGCGTTGGACGCCGGGGGCTATGATTGGCTCGGGTTGCTCACGGGCTCCGAAGGGCTGCTGGGGGTCATTACCGAAGTCACCGTGCGCATTTTGCGCAGACCGGCGACCGCCCGTGCGCTCTTGCTGGGTTTCCCCAGTTCCGAGACGGCGGGCGACTGCGTCGGCCAGATCATCGCGGCGGGGATCATTCCCGGCGGGATGGAAATGATGGACCGCCCGGCGATTCACGCGACGGAAGCCTTTGTGAACGTCGGCTACCCGCTGGACGTGGAAGCGCTGCTGATCGTCGAACTCGACGGGCCGCAAGTCGAGGTCGATCACCTGATTGAGCGGGTTTCGGCGATTGCCGACCGCTGCTCGGCGATGACCAAGCGGATTTCGACCAGCGAGGCCGAACGGATGGCCTTCTGGGCCGGGCGCAAGGCGGCGTTTCCGGCGGCGGGGCGCATTTCGCCCGATTATCTCTGTATGGATGGCACCATCCCGCGCCGGGCGCTCTCGCAGGTGCTCACCCGCATGACTGAACTCTCCCAGCACTATGGCCTAGGGCTCGCCAATGTGTTTCACGCGGGCGACGGCAATTTGCACCCGCTGATTCTGTTCGACGCCAATAAGCCCGGCGAACTCGATAAGGCCGAAGCGTTCGGCGGCGATATTCTCAAGCTCTGCGTCGAGGTTGGCGGCGTGCTCACCGGCGAGCATGGCGTCGGTGTGGAAAAACGCGATTTGATGCCGGTGATGTTCTCCGAGATTGATCTCGACCAGCAGCGCCGAGTGAAGGACGCTTTCGATCCGCACGGCTTGCTCAACCCCGGCAAGGTCTTCCCGCTGCTCAGCCGCTGCGCCGAGGGCGGTAAGATGCATGTTGCAGGCGGCGCGCTGCCCCATCCCGATCTTCCCCGTTTCTGAGGCGCACGCATGCTCACCCCGTTAAACGCCGCCGAACTTTCCGAATTGGTGCGGTCTACCACTGCGGCGGGCGAGGCGCTGGCGCTGCATTCCGGCAATTCGCTTTCCGCCCTCGGCCACCCGCCGCACGGCGACCGCCCGCATCATTCCCTGTCGCTGGCGGGCTTCGATACGATCATCGCCTATGAGCCCGACGAACTGGTGCTCACGGTCGGGCCGGGGATTCCGATGGCGGAGGTTAAAAGCCTGCTCGCCACACGCGGCCAGCATCTCGCCTTCGAGCCGCCCGATTGGGGGCCGCTCTACGGGCAACCGGCGGGGATCGGCACGCTTGGCGGCACCCTCGGCGCGGCGCTGGCGGGATCGCGCCGAGTGACGGCGGGCGGCGCGCGCGACCATATGCTCGGCTTCCACGCCATCAACGGGCGCGGCGAAAACTTCAAAGCCGGCGGGCGCGTGGTAAAGAATGTGACCGGCTATGATCTGCCCAAGCTGGTCACGGGCGCGTTCGGCACGCTGGTTGCCCTGACGGAAGTGACTGTCAAAGTGGTGCCCGCCCCCGAAACCGTCGAAACCCTGATGCTGCCCCGGCTCGGCCCTGCACTGGCGACGAAGCTGATGTCGCAAGCCTTGGGCAGCCCCCATGATGTCGGCAGCGCCGCCTATCTTCCGGCCAGCGTCGCGCGCGACCTGATTCCCGGCACGAGCGATAGCGCGACTATGATCCGGCTGGAAGGCTTCGCCCCGTCGGTCGCAGCGCGCGCGGCGGCGCTGACGATGGAGCTGGGCGTCACGGTCGAACGCTTGGGGGCAGCAGTCTCCCACAGGCTGTGGCAGGCGCTGAGCGATGCCGCGCCGCTGGTAGGGTTGCACGAGGATTGCCTGTGGCGCATCTCCGTTGCCCCCACCGAAGGTGCGGCGATTCTGGAGGCGGTTCAGACCGCCCGGCCCTTGGCGACCGGCTGGCTGGACTGGGGCGGCGGGCTTCTCTGGCTGGCGCTGCCCCCGCAACCGAGCGAGGCGGACGGCGGGGCCGCTTTTCTGCGCGGTTTGGTGAAAGACGGGCACGCGACGCTGATCCGTGCGCCGGAGCGCGTGCGGGCGCGCGTGCCGGTGTTCCAGCCGATGCCGCCCGCCTTGGCGGCGCTCGCGCGGCGGCTAAAAGCCTCCTTCGATCCGCATGCCGTCTTCAATCCGTCGCGTTTTAGGAGCCTGAGGCGATGCAGACCCATTTCAGCCTCGCCCAATTGGCCGAAACCGCCGTTCAAGATGCCGACAAGATTCTGCGCACCTGCGTGCATTGCGGCTTCTGCACGGCGACCTGCCCGACCTATCTGCTGCTCGGCGACGAGCTGGATAGCCCGCGCGGGCGCATCTATCTGATGAAGGATATGCTGGAAAACGCCGAGGCGCGCGCGCCGACCGAGGCGCATGTCACTCATATCGACCGCTGCCTCACCTGCCTGTCGTGCATGACCACCTGCCCGTCTGGGGTGCATTATATGCATCTGGTCGATCAATCCCGCGCCCATATCGAACATCATTACCGCCGCCCCTGGGCCGACCGGCTGGTGCGCGGGATTTTGGGCAAGCTGATGCCGAACCCTACCCTGTTCCGCCTGTCGCTGCTGGCGGCGCAACCGGCGCGGCTGGCCCTGCCGCTGCTGCGGCGCTTTACCGGGCATGGATTGGTCAAGCGGCTGGTCGCTCTGCTGGAAACGGCGCGTCCGCCCGCCGCCCGCACGCCCATCGACCGGCCCGGTCTGCGCAAAACCGCGCCCGGCGTAACCGTGCTAAAGCGCGTCGCCCTGATGAGCGGCTGCGTGCAGAATTCGCTGCGCCCCGATATCAATGAGGCAACGGTTCGGCTGCTCACCCGCCTCGGGGTCGAAGTGCTGGTGCCGCCTGCCGCCTGCTGCGGCGCACTCAATCATCACTTGGGCCAGGAAGACGCGGCGCTTACCCGCGTCAAAGCCAATGTCGCCGCCTGGGAAAAGCTGCTGGACGACGGCTGCGCGGCGATTCTCATCACCGCCTCCGGCTGCGGCACGACGGTCAAAGACTATGGCCATATGCTGAAAGACGATCCGGCCTGGGCGGCGCGGGCGGCGCGCGTTGCGGCTTCGGCGAAGGATGTGTCGGAAATTCTGGAGCATCTGGATTTTCCGGCAACCAAAGCCGCCGAACCTCTGCGCCTCGCCTATCATTCCGCCTGCTCCATGCAACACGGCCAACGCCTGAAGACGGGGCCGAAGGCGCTGCTGGAGCAAGCTGGGTTCACCGTCCTGGACGTGCCGGAAGGCCATATCTGCTGCGGATCGGCCGGCACCTATAGCCTATTGCAGCCCGAGCTGTCGCAACAGTTGCGGGATCGCAAGCTGGGTAATATCGCGCTCACCCAACCGCAGGCGGTGGCGACGGGGAATATCGGCTGCCTCACCCAGCTTCAGGCCGGGCTGCCGGTGCCGATCGTGCATACGGTGGAATTGCTTGATTGGGCGTATGGTGGGCCAAGACCGGCGGGTGTCTAGAGTGTTTTAAAAACAGGCTTGGTTGGGGGCAAAGGTGCAGGCAGGCGGGAATAGGATCGAAAGCCAGGGCTTTAAAGCCGCGCGGCAACACTTGCGGCGCGACGTTTATCGTATCTTAGAAAGCCCAACGGGCGGCGGCTGGGTGCGCCGCTGGATCGACGCCAGTCTTATTCTGCTGATTCTGGTTAACGCCGGGCTGGTGTTGGTGGAAGAAGCGCTCTCCCCTGGTGCCTATGCCGCCGAGCTGGGTTGGTTTGAGCGGGCCACGATTGCCATTTTTGCGATCGAATATTGTTTCAGGCTGTGGGTCGCGGTCGAGCGGGACGACCGGCACGATCTGCCGCCCTGGCGGCTTAGGGTCGGCTATATGGTCTCGCCGGTGGGGCTGATTGATCTTTGCGCCTTCGTCCCCGCGCTCTTGGCGGGGCTATTTTTCCTTGATCCGCGCTATCTGCATCTCGTTCGCTTGCTCAAGTTAACGCGCTACTCGCCCGCGCTGCAATCGCTGGCAACGGTCTTCTATCAAGAACGGCGCTCGTTCTTCGGGGCTTTGTTGATTGCGGTGATGGCGCTCTTCACGTCGGCGAGTCTTATTCATCTCGTGGAAAAGGACGTCCAGCCGGAGGCGTTCGGCACGATCACCCAATCGATGTGGTGGGCAATCGTGACCCTGGCGACAATCGGTTACGGCGATGTCGTGCCACACACTCCGTTGGGCAAGATCGTCGGCGGGGTGTCGGCGCTCATGGGCCTTTGTATGGTCGCCCTGCCCTCGGCGATTATGGCGAGCAGCTTTATGGAGCAGATCAAACGCCGCGATTTTGTGGTGAATTCAAAGCTGGTCCTTCAGGTGCCGCTTTTCTCCGATCTCCAGATTCTTCACATTGTCGAGATTGCCAGCATGCTGCGGCCCTTGGCCGTCCCCTCGCTCTACCGCGTCGTCCGCCGGGGGGATGCTGCCGACTGCATGTATTTCGTCGTGTCGGGCGAACTCCAAGTCGATCTCGGTGAGCGACGGGTAAAACTCTCGAACGGCGATTTTTTCGGCGAGTTGGGGTTGCTGAACAAGGCTCCCCGCTCGGCCAATGTCGTCGCCGTCACCGATACGCAGTTGTTGGTGTTGGAAGCGAGCGACTTCGACAAGCTGACGCGGATTTATCCTGAAATGCGCAATACGATCGAAGCTCACGCCGCCGAGCGCATTAAGTTTCAGCCCTAGGTTTTTTCCCTCATACCGATCCTGTATCGATTTTCGGGCGGCGCGCTTGCGCTTTTTCGGGGGGCTTGATACCCAAGGAGCATGGTTTCGCTCCGCCCTCTTTTTGCGCGCTGTTTGCCGCTGCTCCTGAGCCTCGCCGTTTTGGTGCAGGCTTTTGGGGGCGGAGATGCCTTTTCGGCGCGGATGCCGGGGCAGGATCTTGAAACCGCGCTGGCGATGCTCTGCACCCCCGGCGGGGCGCAGGACCCCTCCGAGAAAGCCCCGGCGATGCACGATCTGGCGTGCTGTCTGCTCCAGTGCCGGTTCGATCCGGTGGGCGGCAGCGGCCCTCTGCCGGAAGCGCTGGTTTGGAGCAAGGCGCGCTCTGAAGGCCGGGTAGAGTATGTGGCCGACCGAAGCATCCACTTTGCCGTCGCCGAGGTTCGTCCTCACCAGCCCCGCGCCCCACCGACTGCCTGACCCGAGGTTTTGCGTCCCAAACCGCCCCTGAACCGGGGCCGGTCTCGCTTTCTCGTTTCAGGAGTCTACCATGCGCTTTACTCTCGCCGCCGTATTGCTTGGCAGCACCTTTGTGTCGGCATCCGCTGTTGCCCAAGAAACCCCCGTTTCGCTGAATTTCGCCGCTCAGATCGGGGCTGAAACCTTCCGCTGTGGCGGCTCCTATGCCGACATTGGCACGACGAAATCGACCGTCACCCCGTCCGATTTCCGCCTCTACGTGTCCGATGTCGCCCTGATCCGCGCCGATGGCAGCGAGCAGCCGGTGACGCTGACGCAGGATAAGAAATGGCAGTATCAGGCCGTCGCCATGCTGGATTTCGAAGATAAGACCGGCCCCTGTTCGAACGGGACGGCGGAAACCAACGGGTCGGTGAAAGGCGCCGTTCCGGTGGGCTCTTATACCGGTGTCGCCTTTACCCTGGGCGTGCCCTTCGCGCTCAACCATGCCGATGCAACCCTGGCCGAATCGCCGTTGAATGTGACGACGATGTTCTGGAACTGGCTCGGTGGGTATAAATTCCTGCGCGTCGATATGGATACGTCGGGCGCGGCGGGCGGCCAGGGGCCGAAAGGGCGCGAGCGTGGCTTTGTCGTTCATCTTGGCTCCACGGCCTGCCAACCGGCGATGGCGCACGGCGGTGGCATGGCATGAACAGCGGCAGCGCGGGCGGACACGGCGCGCAGGGGGCCGCCGCGATGCAGCCCGCACAAAGCTGTGCCAATCCGAACCGCGCGCGCGTCACCCTGGCGGGGTTCGATCCGGCGAAGCAGGTGGTGATCGCGGATCTTAAGGCGCTCCTGTCCGAAACCAATGTGGATATCAATCAGCCCGATACGGCGCTGGGATGCATGGCCGCGCCGAATGATGGCGACTGCCCCGGCATTTTCCGCGCTTTGGGCCTGCCGACGGGGGCCTCGCAACGTTTCTTCCGGGCCTCGTAATATGCGCGGCTGGGTCCGCGCGCTGGCGCTGATCGCGGTTCTGGCGGCCCCGTCCGCCGGGGCCGAAACCCCGTGGGTTTGGGATCTTCCGGCCTGGGTGCCGCGCCCGCGCGTGCCCGCCGACAATCCAATGACGGTGGAAAAAGTGGCGCTCGGGCGGCAGCTTTTCTACGACAAACAGCTTTCGCTGAACGGCAAAGGAGCCTGCGCCTCCTGCCATATACAAGCGAAAGCCTTTACCGATGGCCGCAAGGTCGGTGTTGGTGTGACCGGCGAAAAGCATGTGCGCAATAGCATGGGCCTCGCCAATGTCGCCTATGTGCCCGTACTGACCTGGGCCAATCCGCTCCTACATTCCCTGGAACAGCAGGCCCTGGTGCCGATGTTTGGGGAAAACCCGGTGGAACTCGGCCTTGCGGGTCAAGAGGAGGCGCTTTTTGCTCGCCTGAAAGCCGATCCGCGCTATCCCGCGCTGTTCCAAGCGGCCTTCCCGGCGGAAGGCGGCACCATAAGCCTGCGCAGCATCACGCAAGCCTTGGCGGCCTTCGAGCGGAGTATCGTCTCTTTCTCAAGCCCCTACGACCGCTACCGCTATGGCAATGAGCCGAATGCCATTTCCGCCGCCGCCAAACGGGGGGAGGCGCTGTTTTTCTCCGAACGCCTCGAATGTTTCCACTGCCACGGCGGCATCACCTTCTCCAATGCCGTCACCCACGAACGCTTAGCCTTTGTCGAGGCGGGGTTCCATCAGACCGGCTTGTATAATCTCGACGGCAAGGGGGCCTATCCCGCGAATAATCCAGGGGCGATTGAAGTGACGGGGGAAGCGCAGGATATGGGCCGCTTCCGCACGCCCAGCCTGCGCAATGTCGCCGTCACGGCCCCCTATATGCACGATGGCAGTATCGCGACCCTGGATGCGGCTATCGATCATTATGCGGCCGGTGGGCGGGCGAAAAGCGCCCAAACCGATCAATTGATCGTCGGTTTCAAGCTCAACAAAAGCGAGCGCGCCGATCTGATTGCCTTCCTGCGCAGCCTGACCGATCAACGCCTGCTGACCACCCCCGCTTATGGCCCGCCGAAATAGATTAGCCCCGCTCCCGCGCCAGCAGCTTCTTCTTGCGCTCGACGCCCCAGCGATAGCCGGACACCGCCCCGCCTTCGCGGACGATGCATGGCACGGCACGGCAATCGCCAGCGGATTGGCAGCGCAGGCTCCGGCGACGGCGCGGGCGGCGGCGGGCTGGCCAATGGCGGTGGCGATCTCGGCATAGCTCGCGGTTTTTCCCGCCGGAACCGCCCGCAGGGCCTGCCAGACGCGCTGCTGAAAGGCGGTGCCTTGAATATCGAGCGGCAGGGCAAGGCCAAGGGCGGGGGTTTCGATGAAGGCGACGACGGCGGCGACCGTGGCGCTGAAATCATCCGCCGCCGGGGCAACCTCGGCCTTGGGGAAGCGCGCATGAAGATCGGCGATCAACTCTTGCGCCGCATCGCCCAGCGTGAGGCAGCACACCCCCGCCTTGGTCGCCGCAACGAGCACTTGGCCGAGCCAGCAGGGGGCAACGGCATAGCGGATCGAGAGGCCCGTGCCGCCGTGGCGGTAGCGCGTCGGGCTCATGCCCAGCATGCCGTCGGCAGCCTCATAGAAGCGCCCGGAGGAGCCGAACCCCGCCGCATAGACGGCCTCGGTCACGCTGGCTTCGCTTTGAAGCGCGGCCTGCACCCGCGTTCGGCGCTGGCCTTGGGCGTAGTGCTTGGGGGTGATGCCGGTGATTTCTTTGAACAGCCGGTGGAAATGGAACGGGCTGAGGTGCGCCTCTGCGGCCAACTCTTCCAAATTCGGCAGGGTTTCCGCCGTCTCCAGCAGGCGGCAGGCCCGGGTGATCGCGGCGATGTGATGGGCACGGCTGGCGATGGCATCGGGGCGGCAGCGCTTGCAGGCACGGAGGCCGTCGGCTTGCGCTTCGGCGGTACTGGCATAGAAGCGCACATTCTGCCGCTTCGGCCCGCGCGAGGCGCAGCCAGGGCGGCAATAGACGCCGGTCGTCATCACCCCATACCAAAAGATCCCATCCTGGCTGGCATCGCGCGCCAGGATTTGCGCATAGCGCGTATCGTCGGGTGAGGGAGTCTCAGTCACGGGGGCAAAATCCGGTTGGATCGGGGTCATGTCGAGCATAGCAGCGTCTCCGGGAGAGCGAAGCGGAATGCGGATAGATTAGACCAGCGGGGCACGTCGCGCGTCTCGGTCCTTGCGCTGATATTGACCCGGCCCCGCGCCGCCGAGGCTTGACAGAAAAGCCCCTCTCTCAGAAGGTCGGCGGTCGCAGGATTCCCCCTGCGCGTCAAAATTCGAAGTGAGTGACATGATTAGGATTACCCTTCCCGATAACAGTGTGCGGGAGTTCCCCGGCCCGGTCACGGGCGCGGCGGTGGCTGCCGACATCGGGGCGGGGCTGGCAAAGGCTGCCCTCGCCATCAAAATCAACGGCGAAGTGAAAGACCTAACCACGACTCTCACGACCGACACCAAGCTTGAAATCATCACGCTGAAGTCGCCGGAAGCGCTCGAACTCATCCGTCACGATTGCAGTCATATTATGGCGCAGGCAGTGCAGGAGCTTTTCCCCGGCACGCAGGTGAC
The DNA here is from genome assembly GCF_000963705.1 of Elstera litoralis. GTDB lineage: Bacteria > Pseudomonadota > Alphaproteobacteria > Elsterales > Elsteraceae > Elstera > Elstera litoralis. Next base: position 15,140 of record NZ_LAJY01000061.1, read on the forward strand.
GTTCGGTCCCGCGACCGAAACGGGCTTCTACTACGATTTCCACCGCGCCGAGCCGTTTTCGACCGAAGACCTCGCCGGGATCGAAGCGCGTATGCGCGAGATCGTGAAGCGCAACCTGCCCTTTACCCGCGAAGTCTGGGGCCGCGATCAGGCGGTCGCCTATTTCACCGAGAAGGGCGAAAGCTTCAAAGCCGAGTGGATTGGCGAAATCGACGCGGCGGAGGATATTTCCATCTACCGCCAGGGCGATGATTGGCTGGATCTCTGCTATGGCCCGCATCTGCCCTCCACAGGGCGGATCGGCCAGGCCTTCAAGCTGACCAAAGTCTCCGGCGCGTACTGGCGCGGCGATGCCAATAAGGCGCAGCTTCAGCGCATCTATGGCACGGCCTGGCGCACGCAAGAAGAGCTGGACAACTATCTGTTCCAACTCGCCGAGGCCGAAAAGCGCGATCACCGCAAGCTTGGCCGCGAGATGAACCTGTTTCACCAACAGGACGAAGCCGCCGGCATGGTGTTCTGGCACCCGAAGGCTGGACGCTTTACCGGACTCTCGAAAATTTTATTCGTGGCCGCTTGCGTGACGCCGATTATGTCGAAGTGAAAACCCCGCAGTTGGTCGACAGCTCGCTGTTCATCGCCTCGGGCCATTGGGACATGTACGGCGAAAACATGTTCAAGGTCGAAGTCGACGGCGGCGACCGGCTTTTCGGCATCAAACCGATGAACTGCCCGGCGCATGTGCAAGTCTTTCGGCAAGGGTTGAAATCCTACC
>NZ_LAJY01000610.1 GCF_000963705.1 Elstera litoralis
GCCCGTCGCCAGAATGCTCACCTTGTCGCCGACTTTGAGGTCGACCGGCAGGTGATATTCGGTCTTTTCGTACAGAATATCGGCGCTATCGCAGGTCGGCCCGGCGAGGATCACCGGTGCAGTGTCGCCACCGTCGCTGGGAGTGGTGATATCGTACTTAATCGCTTCATCCATCGTTTCGGCGAGGCCGCCGAACTTGCCGATGTCGAGATAGACCCACCGCTTGTCTTCGGCGTAATCCTTCTTCGAAATCAGCACGACTTCGGTCTGAATGATCCCGGCATCGCCGACCATCGAGCGGCCCGGCTCGATGATGATTTCCGGAATGGCATTGCCGAAATGCTTGCGCATCGCCTGCATCACGCCTTCGGCATAGGCTTCCACCGGGCGGATGTTCGCACGGTACTTCGCCGGGAAACCGCCACCGATATTGACCATCTTCAGGTCGATATTGGATTTGGCAATCGCATGAACATCGCGGCGGCACGGCCAATGGCAACGTCCCACTGGCTGATATCAGTCTGCTGCGAGCCGACGTGGAAGGAAATGCCGTAGGGCTCTAGGCCCATATCGCGGGCACGAACCAGAAGGTCCGCCGCCATTTCCGGCGCGCAGCCGAACTTGCGCGACAGCGGCCATTCGGCCCCACCGCATTCCATGAGGATGCGGCAGAACACTTTTGCGCCGGGGGCCGATTGGGCCAGCTTTTCAAGCTCGGCTTCCGAATCGAAGGCGAACAGGCGCACGCCTTTTTTCGTAGGCGTAAGCAATATCGCGCTGCTTCTTAATCGTGTTGCCGAAGGAAACCCGGTCCGGGCTGGCCCCTTGGCCGAGCACCAGATCGATTTCGCCCCGGCTAGCGGTATCGAAGGACGAGCCGAGGCTGTTCAGCATCGTCACGACCGCCGGTTCCGGATTGGCCTTCACGGCGTAGAAGATGCGCGCCAGCGGCAGCAGGCGGTTCATCGTGCGGTAATTCTCGGCGATCACGTCCAGATCGACCACGAGGCACGGGGTTTCCGGCTGGTTTTCGGCGAGATAGCGTTCGATCTTGGCAGTCATGGCGACAACTCCACACGTAGGGCGAAGACGGATCTTCGCCTGGCCCCGGTTTAAGCCGAGGTCCGGACAATAAGGGAAGCCGATTGGCATGCCCGCACAGCGGGGCAGTCAAAACAGCAACAGCGATGGAACGAGGGTAGGAAAAGGATCAATGGCAAGGCGAAAATCAGCCCTGCCATCCACGTCTAGGGCCTAGGCAGAACGCTGACGGCAAGACTATGGGCTGCCGGTTTTCGAGCAGTGCAGAGCTTACAAAGTGTCAGGCGTGTACTAGTCATGGGCCACTATTCCCTTCGGCACCAGCAAGATTGCTAGAAGATCCAAAAGGACGCGGGTCCGTCGTTGCATAACCAACCCTGGGGTTATTTCCCAGTGGGCCATAGGCACGTGCGAGTGCGTCTGGGACTGCGTATGAGGCAAAACGCCCCCCCACGCAAGTGAAATTTTTGTTGGGATTCCCGAGGGAAACGCAACGCTCTTCTTCTGGCGGCGCAGGGGCCACAGAAAGCGGCCTTTCACGCCTCTGCTGGGAGATATGAGAGATTATAATGGGAGATCTGATGATCGGATGTGATGAGCGTTAAACCCCGTCGGCGGGCCTGAGCGATCAACAATCGATCGAATGGATCTTTGTGAATCGGCGGCAGATCTGGGACCGCTTCGGCATCGCGCGATACGATGGAAAGCGACCTGAATTGATTTTGCGCAATCGC
>NZ_LAJY01000611.1 GCF_000963705.1 Elstera litoralis
GCCTGTCCGTGGGTTGCCCCATCCGCAAAGCAAGCATTGGACCAAAGCGGCGCTTAGCCCAGCGCGTTAACCAGTTTCATAGCAACCCCCAGCGAGCCCGCGACTTTGATCTTGCCAAAAGTATAACCCAGCATCGGATCGAGCTGACCATCGATCAGCTTATTCAGGTTTTCGGTGGAAATGCGAATGGTGCAGGCGGCCTCTTCCTCACTATCGGTCGAGAGGAGCGGTTGGGCACCGCGCGCGTCGATGGTGTAGAGGCCATCCTCGCCCAAATCGAAGCGCACCACCGCCCCTAGCCCCGCGAGATTCGCCAGAGCGGCCTTTAAACGCGCCTCGATCATGATCCGATGCTCCCAGAAAGCGATCTTACTTTTACGTAAAGGTAATGGCCTTGGTCGGACTCCGCAATGCGAATCTGATCCGCACGCCAAACAGCAAAACGGGGGCACCGCCGTAGCGATGCCCCCGCCTTGAACCGTTAATAGACTAGATTAGAAGTCTACGCGGGTGCGGAACGTGAAGAGCGTACCGTCGTTCTTCGTCTTACCGGCCTTCAGAGCCGTTTTATCAGCCGATTCGGCTTCGAAGAACACGATATCGCCCTGGAGCGACAGGCCGGGAGCCAGTTGATAGGCGGCACCGAGGCCCCATGCGTAATCGGTCGTGTCGCTTACGCCGCGCGCCTTGTAATCGGTTTCGACGCGGGCATAGTTCACGCCAACAGCAAACGGGCCGGTTTCATAGGTCAGGCCGAGCTGCCAACCGAACTCTTCGTCATCCTTCGCAAGGCCGGTTTCGCCATTGTTGAAGTAATGACCGCCGAACACGAAGCCCTTGTAGCCCAAGGTCGCGCCAAGGTGCCACACGGCATAATCGCCGAGCGCGCTCTTAACAGTTGCGGACGTATCCTTCTGGTCGCCCCACTGAACGCCCGCCCCTGCCGTGAAGGCGACATCGCCGAATTCACGGGTATAGGTCGCGCCGAGTGCGATCAGGTCGTTATAATCGTTGCCCTTACCCGTCACAAACTTCGAACGGGCGTTGTCACGACCTGCCGAACCCTTTTCCGGGGTGTAGCTGATACCGGCCTGGAAGCCTGCGAACACGGGGGTGTAATACACCAGCTTCGTGTCGAACTCGCCTTCGTTGGCGTGGTAGTAGCTGTAGCGGCCCCCAAAATCAGCGCCCCAAGCATAATCGGCTTGGCCGATACCGACCGACGGGGCCTGAATTTCGAACTGCGAGTCGACGGCCAGCGTGTCGCCGAGTTCGATCTTACCCCAAGAACCGGAGAGATAGATGAACTTCGTATCAGCACCCAGCGTATCCTGACGGACCTGGTTGCTGTCGTTCTGATTGTTGCGCAGACGGGCACTGAAGCCGTAAGTCAGACCATTTTCGGCCTTGGCTTCGGCTTTCAGCGTCAGACGATAGTCCATGCGGGCTTCGCGCGATTCCGCGT
>NZ_LAJY01000612.1 GCF_000963705.1 Elstera litoralis
TTGGAAATCGTTTGGCGAACAGTTACGACCGCCTTACCTAAATTGATAATAAATATATCGAAAACAGCACTTTAATCGATAATATAATCTCTAAAAAAATTGTTTTTAAATATTCTCTGATCTAGTGATTTTTAATGTTAAGGCATCTTGACGTCATCAGGCCTAAGTAAATTCTAGCAAGCAACAATTTGGTGAACGAGAGAGATTATTAAGTTCTGGGGCAGGTCATGAGGCTGGAGCCCAGGGCAGGTGACGGCCTTTTCGATAGGTTTAGACGCAAATTTTCGGGCATTAGGTCGTCATCCTCATAGTTTTCGCTTTTTTATCGCTAATGCGCTATTTTAGTCACGGGGACATTTGTGTTATTTCCTGCTCAGAAACGTTCAGCCCGCCCCAACAGTATGATTCACAGGTGATACAATTGGCAAAGCGCGATCTCAAGACAACCAGTCAAAATTTGTTTCTGGTCGACGAGTCCGAATTGCCGGTTGAAATTTTGGATAGAATTGCCGGTGGCATTGTCGGCGTCAGCAAACCGAAAGAAGAATCGAAAGAAGCGAATATCGGTGCCGCCACTGATGCCGCGCCAGAATTTCAGCATACTGGTACAACCCAAGCCAGTGCCTCGGCCGGGGTGGTCAATGGCACGGCCACTGCGTCGGCCGGTGCTTCCGCAGGCCACACCCAGCAGGGCACTCTAGGCGATGTCATCGTTACGAATAAATATACGATCAGCGCGGCGGCGAACGCGACGGCAAGCCCCACCGGGGTAGGGGCAGGCGCGACGGTTGGGGCGGGCGTTTCTACGACCTTTGACCTCGGCAAAAACGTTGAGATTGAGACGGCCACGACCATATCCGGAAAAGTCGGCGTGGCCGTCGGTGTCGAAAACGGTTCCCTGAAGGGCACGGTGGGCGCGAAAGCCGGCGTTGAGAGCAGCGTCGAACAGCGCTACACGTCCGACACTTTCGGCGACGGGGCTAAGGTCAAGCAAACCGCTTACGCGAAGGCCGAAATCTCGGCCGAAGCTGGAGCGGAAGGAACCCTAGGGGCCGGTGGGGCCAAGATGAAGACCGTCACAACGGCGGGTGCAGCCTATCGGGCGGGCGTGACCGCTGAGGTCGGGAATGATACCGCCACCAGTAAAGTTTCGGCCGGCGTCATCTCCCCCGGTGCCTTTTCCCAGGGCGTTACCGGCGGCGCCACTTACGACGGCGGCAAGCTGAAACTGGAGATTGGCGGCGAAATTGCGATTGGGATCGCCGGGGCCTCGCTCAAGCTCGACCTTGGCCTGCAACTCTTCGACAATACGCATACCGTCGGCTCCGATAAGGAGATCAAAGACGTCGAAACTGCGATAAAAACTATCGCGGCTAGTGCTGGTGGGATGCTCACGGATACGTTACAGCGCGATTTGGCACAGGATGCCGCCGAGGCGAAGCAAGTGGCGCAGCGAGCAACCCTTGGCCGGAGTGATGCCCAAAGAAGCGCCGATCAATATAATCAGCAGGTCGAAAAACGCGCCGATGAGATGGAAGATAAATTAAAAGAAGTTCTTGAGTTGAAGGCTAAAGTTGCCGCCCAACCCGCGTCCCAGAAAAATGCCGATCAATTGAAAAATCTGGCGGTTGAAGAAAAAGAAGTTCGGAATAAAATTGGTCAATGGCAAAAGGAAATGGAGAGTCCGGAAGAGGTTAAAAAGCGTTCTCAAATTCAAAATAATCTGATTATTCAAGAAAAAAAGAGCCGACCTGCTTCAGGATGTTGCACACGCCATTGAAACCCGCGCTGAAATGGTCAAAAAAATAGATTTCGTCGGGACAGTCATTACGGCCGAACTGACGATGACAAAAGCCGAGAATGCGCTGGAGACAAAAGAAAGAGAATATCAGCTCAAAATGCAAAGCTTAGCTAATTTTGATAAAGAATTCTCGAAAGTTGAGAACCAGGTGAATAAAGAATTGAAGGAGATTGCGGCGGAT
>NZ_LAJY01000613.1 GCF_000963705.1 Elstera litoralis
AAGCTAAAATGTAAATTGACACGCTCTGAAGATTTTATTTGAACGCACGAAGGGTTAAAGACATGCCCGTACTCACCCGTCATGCGGGATGTTGAATCCCGAACGTATAGAATATCTGTCCAGGGCTCTTGGCACAGAAGCTGTAACCGTTTTTTTTCTTCAAACGGAAGTGGGAAGAGTAAGGTATCGGGCTGAGCGTCAACGGACATCTTCCGACACCATAGCTGTTACCGCTGCCCCGTCGGCGTCGGGGCCTTATAGGGGCCGTCTTTGCTGCCGAAGCGACCGATATTGCCGAAGAGCTGTTCGAGGAAGCCCATCGAATGGCCGGTGGTCGGCGTGGTTTCGGCGGTATGGTCGATAAACTCGACCGTCTCGCCGCCCGTCGCCGTCATTTTCGCGACCAGCCCGGCGTCGTCGAAATAAACGCTGAGGATGGTTTGTTCGACCGGCGCGGGTTTGAGGAAGGCGATCGTTTCCTGCTTGCGGCTGATATAATACCAGACCTTATCGGAGAAGGTGCCCGCAGCGGTGGGCGAGCCCAGCAGGCGCTGCACGTCGGCCCGGCTGGAGCCGCCGATAACGAGTTGATCCACCGCTTCTTGCGTCGGCAGATTGCCGCGATTGTCGACAATCGGCGTACAAGCACCGAGGCCGCTTCCCAGCACGAACAGAGTAAGGCCGAGGGTGAGACCCAAGGTGGGGCGGCGGGTCGGGGTGCGGTTTGTCGTCATCATTCCGAAGGGTCGGTTTCTAGCTCTCAACGCGGGTGCCTGGAATGCCCCCCTTGACCGGGAGGGTCGCGGGAGCCACTTTGCCGCTGCGTATGTCGGCGTCAGGCGCGACAGACACTCGCATTGCCCCTGGGGCAAGTCAATTGCGGCCTGTTCCCGCCCGTCACTTTCCCTTAAGGAGCGGTATGGTCTTCTCCCTTTACTGGCCGTTCAGCTCCGCCCGCCGGGCGCGCCGGGCCACCCGCCAGCGTGCCGAGCTACTCTATGAGGCGGCCGTTAACCAAGCGCGGCAGCCGCTGTTCTATCAGGCCTATGGCGTCACCGATTCGCCGGAAGGTCGGTTCGAGATGGTCGCCCTGCACGTCTGGCTGCTGCTGCACCGCCTGAAGGCCTTGCCGGAGGCCTCAGAGCTTGCTCAGGCCCTGCATGACGTGATGATGGCGGATATGGACCAGTCCTTGCGCGAACTCGGCATCAGCGACGTTGTGATCGGCAAACGCATTAAGCTGGTCGCCGAGAATCTTTACGGTCGCCTACAGGCCTACGACGCGGGTTTAGAGGATCGGGCGGCCTTCGCCACCGCGTTGCGCCGCAATGCTTACGGTCCGCGCGCAGGCGTGCCGACGGACGATGCGGTTCTCGCCATGATCGGCTATTGTCATCGGCAAGGGGCGGCGCTGGCTGCCCAATCTTCGGCGGACCTCTTGGCGGGGGTGTGCCAATTTACCCCCTTTCACGAGTAGAGCCGCATGGAGCCTGAATTTTCCCGCCCGCTGTCGTTGGATCGCATCGGAGCGCACCAGATGACGCAAACGGTCGAAGCGACGCCCGACGAACGGGCGGCGCTGGCCAAGCGGTTCGATCTTCAAGAGTTGACCCAGCTTTCGGCAAAGCTCGCCGTGCGGCGCGTGCGCGGCGGTAAATATGTATCGGTTTCGGGGCGTGTTAGCGCGGCGGCGGTACAGAACTGCGTGATTAGCCTGGAGCCGGTTCCGGCGCAGGTGGAAAGCGATTTCGCCCTCGTGCTCGGCCCGATCGACAGCGCACCGGAGCGCGGCGAGATTGATATCACCGGCGAAGACGATGAGTTGGAGCCCTGGCCGGAAGAGGGGCTCGATCTCGGTGAGATCGCGGCGCAATATTTTTCGCTCGCGCTCGACCCCTATCCGCGTGCGGAAGGGGCGGCGGTGCCGGAGGATTATATTGCAACCGAGGAGGAGGAATCGGTAGATTCTGCAACCACAGAAGAGTCCGACAAGCCAAATCCCTTTGCACGCCTCGCCGGGCTCGCAAAGAAAGGCTGAGATTATATCGCTCTGTGTGACAGAATCGCTTGCGGGCGTTCCCGATATTGGCTACATAGGCCGTCGCTTTTCGGCGATGTCCGCTAACACGAGTTCAAGATTATGGCAGTTCCCAAAAAGAAGACCTCCAAGTCCCGTCGTAACATGCGTCGCTCGCATGACGCCCTGTCGGGTTCGGCTTACACCGAATGCTCGAACTGTGGTGAATTGCAGCGTCCGCATCATATCTGCCCGGCCTGCGGTCATTACGATGCCCGCGAAGTGGTTGCCTCGCAGC
>NZ_LAJY01000614.1 GCF_000963705.1 Elstera litoralis
TATCCAGCTTTTCTTCGGCAATCTCGCGCAAGGCAATGACGGGGTTCTTGTCATTATCGCGCTCGATGGAAATCGGCATACCGCTGGCAATATCCCGCGCGCGCTGGGCGGCGAGCATCACCAGTTCAAACCGATTGGGAACCCTTTGAACGCAATCTTCAACGGTAACGCGGGCCATGATAATCCTTCGCGTAAAGCAAGCCACCCGGTAAGCCGGGGGGCGAAGTCAAGCGCGCACTATAAAAACCCCTCTTGACAAAGGCAAGAATAGGTTTTGCATTGCGGCAGTGATTCTCACGGATTCCACCGTTAAGCGTCCCAAAGCCCACAGGTTTGATCGGCGGGTAGGGCTGCCAGCAGTTCCGCAATCCCTGTTCCGCTTATCGGATGCCGCCAGGCGGGGGCAACCTCCGCCAGGGGGCGCAGCACGAAGGCGCGATCTTGCGCGCGCGGATGGGGGAGCTGCGGGCCGTCCGCCCCATCGCGCACGAGATTCCCGTAGGCGATGAGATCGAGATCGAGCGTGCGCGGGGCATTGAGCGCGCCGCGTTCGCGCCCGAAAGCGGTTTCGATCCGGTGCAGCAGCGCCAGAAGCTCGACCGGCGACAGGGCGGTTTCGACCGCAATCACGGCATTCGCATAGGGCGGATCGGCGGGGTTCGGCCACGCCGCCGAGCGCCAGATGGAGGAGCAACGCCGAGTCGAAACTTCCGCCCGCGCAAGCATTTCAATGGCAGCCGCCAGAATTGCCGGGGGGTTGCCCCAGGTCGGATGGGATAAATTCGATCCCAAGGCAATCAGAATGGATTTCTCTGTTGCGGTCATGGCGCACCTGTCATAAAGGAAGGCATCGATAAGGGCTTGCCGCCCCGGTGCGCAACCCCATTTGTCTAAATCTGTCAGGTTGTTAAAACCTCTGACCACATTTGAATTGTTTTTTGGTGGAGTGAGCCAATATGCATTTTTATCCGCAGGAGCGCATTGCGCTCTTCATCGATGGCGCTAACCTTTATGCTGCGGCCCGCGCGCTGGGGTTCGATATCGATTATCGCAAGCTGTTGCAACTGTTCCAAACCAAAGCCCATATGATCCGGGCATTCTATTATACCGCCCTGATGGAAGATCAGGAATATTCGCCGATCCGTCCGCTGGTCGATTGGCTGGATTATAACGGCTACGCGATGATTACGAAGCCGACTAAAGAATATACCGATGCGTTTGGCCGCCGGAAGGTCAAGGGCAATATGGATATCGAGCTTGCGATTGACGTGATGGAGATGGTCAATCATCTCGATCATATCGTTATTTTCTCCGGCGATGGCGATTTCCGCCGCTTGGTCGAAGCCGTGCAAAGCAAGGGCAAGCGCGTCACCATCGTCTCGACGATCCGCTCGACTCCGCCGATGGTGGCCGACGAATTGCGCCGCCAGTGCGATATTTTCTGCGAGTTGCAAGACCTCGCTCCCTATATCGCCCGAGCCTATTCCGGCCCGCGTGAGCCGCGCGATAATTACGCCTCGCCGTCGCCCGCCGGGTTCCGCGACGATACCCCGCAGTTCCTGCGCCGCCCGGCCCAGTCGGATCAGCCCGACGACGCCCCGGAAGCCGAAGAACAGAGCTAATCGCCCTAGTTTCTTCCGATGGCGCTTCCCTCACCGGCCCATGACTGCCCGATTTGCCCGCGCCTTGCCGGGTTTCGGGCAGCCAATGCCGTAGCCTATCCCAGCTTTTTCAATGGGCCGGTTCCCAGTTGGGGACCGGAGGGCGCGGGGCTATTCATCACCGGCCTCGCCCCCGGTCTGAAGGGCGCTAACCAGACCGGACGGCCCTTCACCGGCGATTATGCGGGGGACACGCTCTATGCGGCCCTACTGCGCCACGGTTTCGCCACCGGTACTTATGGCCGCACGCCCAAAGACGGGATGCAGCTCGTCAACTGCCGCATTGCCAATGCCGTGCGCTGCGTGCCGCCGGAAAATAAACCGACCCCCGACGAGATCAATCGCTGCCGTCCGTTTCTCATCACCGAGCTTGCGGCGCAGTCGCGCCACGGGGTAATTCTGGCGTTGGGAACCATTGCCCATCAAAGCGTGTTGCGCGCCTTGGGCATTCCCGTCGCCCGTTTTAAGTTCGGTCACGGTGCGGAACACGCCTTGCCCGATGGCCGCACGCTGATCGATAGCTACCATTGCTCACGCTACAATACGAATACGGGCCGCCTGACCGAGGCGATGTTCGACGCGGTGATCGCCCGCTGCCGGGCCTTGGTCAGCTAATACAGAACCACGCCGCGTCGCCGAGGGCGACGGCGAGCCCCATTTCGGCCCAAAGTGCCAGGCTGCGACAATCGCCCCCCGGCCAGCGTCC
>NZ_LAJY01000615.1 GCF_000963705.1 Elstera litoralis
GGGTGGGGAGCGGGGCCGGATCGGCGGGACGGATGACAATCGCGTTCAAGGTTTTGCCCGGCGGCGGCCTGGGGCAACGGGAGTGTGGGGGCGGCTCCAACCGTCGGCGTCAGGATCGGCTGCGGCAGGGGATTCGGGTTGGTTCCCCCGACAAGATGCAAGCGCTGCGACTGAAGTTCCGGGCCGATCTCAAACAGCAACTGCGTTCCTACCTGTAAGGCGAGGGAACTGCTGATGGTGATCGGGCCTTGCGCGGTGAGAAGACTATAAGTGTTTTGGGCAACCCGGCCTTGCACAGTCGCTTGCAGCACGGCCCCGTTCGGAACTTGCTTCAGCCAGGCCGGCATATCGGGCACGCCAACGGTGCCCTCGAAGAAGAGCGGCGCGGGGCCGGTCGGCGCGCTGGTGATGATCCCTGGGGGTAAGGGTTGCTGCGGAACCGTGACCATTCTGCTCTCCGCCTATCGTAAGCGTGGGGCGCTCGGCAAATTCTTCCCGATGCGGCCTCCGCCGATCCATAATCCGACAGTTTAACGCAAATTTTACGCCAACCGAACTCTATTCGGTGTCTTTGTCTTTGCCGAACTCTATTCGATGTTTTTGTCTTTGCCGAACTCTATTCGGCGGGGGTTCCCCTTGCCATCAAACGCGCGGCAATCGCTTCGATATCCATGCCCGCGTCGCTGGTGGCGTGCTTCACGAAAATCGGCGTTTGGGCACGAATGGCTTCCAGCACGCGCTTATCTTTGCGGATGGTTCCCAACAGCGACGGCGTGCGCTTTAGGAAGGTTTCGCAGGCTTTCGCCAGGGTATGATAGGTCTTATCGCCCTCGCCACTGGTCCGCGCTTGATTGATGACGATGCGCAAGTCGCAACTCGGGTCATCGGACAGGCTGACCTTCATGAAGGCATAAGCGTCGGTCAGCGAGGTTGGCTCGGCGGTGGCAACCACGATGCGCGTGCCGCAGGGCTGGGCCATGATCCGCACCAGCCGGTCAACCCCGGCCCCGAGGTCGAGAATCGCATAATCATAGCTTTTAGCGAGATGGGCGAGGTCACCCGCCAGGATCGACAGGCGCGTCGGCGGCAGGGCGGCGAGCCCCCCTGCGCCGGAGCGCCCGGCAATCACATCGAACCCGCCCGGCGCGTAAGGCACGCTCACCTGATGCAGCAGCGCCTTACCGGCAATCACCCAGGACAGATCGCGCGGCGGCATAATGCCGAGTTGCACATCGACATTGGCAAGGCCCAAATCGCCATCGAACAGCAGCACTTTGCGCCCGGCGCGGGCAAGCGCGGTGGCGAGCGAGATCGAGAAAAAAGTTTTTCCGACGCCGCCCTTGCCCGAGGCAATCGCAATCAGATTCGGAGCTTGCGCGGCGGCGGGGTGGGTTGAGCTTGGGTCACGCTGAGGGCACCCCGAAGGAGGGACGGGGAGACTCGTCAAGGCGTGGGCTGGCTTCCCCCGGTGCCGGGTAATCGTCGAAATCACTCATCGGCGCGTCGGGAATCAGCAGCTTTGCCAGCGAAACCGGATTGACCGGCAACAGCCCATCGGCCACGTGCGACGTAACCGAGACATCGCAAAAGCTAAGCTGCGCCACATCGGCGGCCACCAGGATCGAGCCGAGCCGCCGCGCCGCATCCAGCCGGGTTGCCAGCAGGCGCGTCGCCCCTAACCGGCCAAAAGCTTTGGCAATGGTGGCGGCTTCTTCGGGATCGTAACCGGCAGGCAATACCAGCACCGCATCCATGTTTCCGGCAGCGAGCAGACGTTCGAGTTCGTCCATTTCCTCCTCATCATAGGGGTTCACCGCCCCGGTATCGATGAGGGTGAGGGTTTCCGGCCCGGCGATGCGGCTGGCTTCCAGCGCGTCGGCCAGGGTTTCGGCATCCAGCGCCGTTTGCAGATCGAGCGACAGGATGCGCGTGAAGGCGGCGAGTTGATCGACCCCGCCCGCCCGCATCGTATCGGTGGTAATGACATGAACGGGGCGGCTGGACAGAACGGCGCGGGCGGCGAGCTTGGCCACCGTCACCGTCTTGCCCGATCCCGGCGGGCCAATGAGCGCCAGGGGTTTGCCGGGGTAGCGTTCGGGCAAGGGCGAGAATTTAAACGCGCTATCGAGGGCGGCGGCAAGCGTCATGATCGGCGCATCGACGGCAAGGGCCGAGGCGGCGCGGATCAATTTTTCCGCCAAGGGGGCGGCGGCCCGCACCAGCCGTTCCGACAGATCGGGCGGAACCCCGTGGTTATCGAGGGCGATGGCGATGGTTTCGAGCGCATCCAGCGGCTGATCCATCGGCGGCAGGGTTGCGGCCGTCGGATCATCGTCAATCGCCGCCGTTACCCGCAGCCCGCGCCCAGCTTCGCTGCGTTGGGATGAAAGAATAATGGCGTTATCGCCCAGTTCCTCACGGACCCGCCGGATCGCTTCCGGCATTGATTCCGCATAGAACATCTTCATCCGCATGGGGCGATCCTAAATCTGTCCGAGCGTGCGGATTTTCGCTTTAGGATGAATCTCCGATTGGCTCAGAATGGTGGTCGCGGGGCGGAAGCGTTCGATAATCGAGCGCACATAGGGGCGAATGGCAGGGCTGACCAACAGAACCGGGCTTTCCCCCATTACGGCGAAACGATCGAAGGTCTGGCGGACCGACGAGATGAAGCGCTGCAACT
>NZ_LAJY01000616.1 GCF_000963705.1 Elstera litoralis
TCTGTCTCAAATTTAAAGCGCGATATTCGAAGGCCTATTCGTAGTAACCGACAACGAACACTTTGCTGTCAAACTTCTTAGTGAAGGATTTCTTCTTCTGCAACTTCTTCGTTGCCGGGTTGCGCCACACATATTCAACCCAACCGCCATCGGCCGTCTTATTGGCGGCGGCGATTTGGTCGCGGATGATGAATTTACCTTCCATGTCCTTCAGGTCGGGAATGGCGGGATTGTTAATCATCTTCGGGTCGTAATAGGCCAGCGCCATCGCGCTCTCGGCATCGACGACGAGCACATACCATTCGCCATCCACCCATTCCTTATTGGTGGTATCGCCGAAATCGGCGAAAGCCTTGTCTTTACCGACGGTTTGATAGTGCTTGATCGCCTTGTTCGTCATCGCTTCGGCCTGTTCGGCCGGCCCTGCGGCGGCGAGCGGCCCCGCCACGGTGAGCATCAGCGCCATCAGGGCGGCAGACAGAAATTTCAACATAGGAGCGTCTCCAACAAAATGGGGCGAGGAAGGAAAGGGGAGCCGATCAGGCGGTTTTGAGGCGCGCCACGAGTTGATCGACCCCGTTCTGAAGCGTCTGACAGGCATCGCCGAGGCTAGCCGTCGATTCCTCGACGACGACCGCCGCCGAGCCGACGGTTTCGGCGACCTGCTTCACGCCGCTAATGTCGCGGCTGACTGCTTGCGTGCCGAGGGCGGCTTCCGACACGCTGGCGCTAATGTCCGAGGTGGCGGACCCCTGTTCGTGAACGGCTTCGGCGATAATCGTGAGCGCCTGTTCGACGCGGCCAATCGTGCCGACGATAAGGCGAATGGCGGTGGCGGCCTGATCGGTCGCGCCGCGCATCGCATTGATTTCCGAGGCGATTTCTTCCGTTGCCTCGCCGGTTTGCTGGGCGAGGCTTTTGACTTCAGTGGCAACCACGGCAAAACCGCGCCCGGCTTCCCCGGCGCGGGCGGCTTCGATGGTGGCGTTCAGCGCCAGGAGATTGGTGCGTTCCGCAATATCGGTGATGAGGCGCAGGACTTCGCTGATGCGCCCGGAGGCTTGCACGAGATCGCCGACGACCCGGTCGGTGCGCGAGGCTTCGGTCACGGCTTCCTGGGCGATCTGGCTCGATTCGCGGACCTTCAGATTGATGCGCTCGATCTGGCTGGCGAGGCGGCTGGTGGCCCCGGCAACGGTGGAGACGTTCGAGCTGGCCTGCTCCGACGCGGCGGCGACGAGAATCGATTGCTGGCTGGCGTCCTCGGCGCTGCGGGCAAGCCCCACGGCTTGCGTGCGGATGGTGGCCAGCATATCCGAAATCGAGACGATGGCGTACCGCACCGACTGTTCGATATCCTGGGCGAGGCCGGTCATGGTTTGCTTGCGCACAACTTCGGCCTGCCGCCGGTTGGCCTCCTGCTCGGCGGTCAGCGCGCGCACCTGGGCGGCGTTTTCCTTGAACACTTGCACGGCAGCCGCCATCGCGCCGATTTCGTCGCCCCGGTTTAGGGCGGGAATGGCAACGTCGATCTCGTTTTTCGCCAGCCGCGCCATCGCGTCGGTCATCGCCGTTACCGGCTGGGCGATAGAGCGACCGACGAAGACGGCGATCACGGCCAGCAGCAGCGTCGCCGCGCCGGAAATGAGAAGATAGAGCGTCCGCGCCTGTTCCCCGGCGGCGGTGGCGGCGGCGATGGCGGTATCGGCTTCGCGGCGGGCTTCCTGCTCGAACTCGGCGAGATTGGCAATGATCGCCTCGGAACTGGCTTGGGCCGTTAACACCAGCGAAACCGAGGAGGCAACGTCCAAGCGCACCGAACTCAGTACGGCTGCGGCCCCGGCTTCATACTTTTGCAATTTGTCGGTAAAGCCGGAAAGCAGGCCTGCTTCGGTCGCGCTGAGCGCAAAGCGCGAAGGCAGGGCATTCAGCGAGGCGCGCGTGCTGGAAAGTTTAGCCTTGAAATCTGTCTCAACTTTAGAGAGAATTTTCTCGTCCGAAATCGCGGCGCTCCAGGCGACCATGCGGATCAGTTCGGCGTGCGCCTGTTCGAAAGCACGCGAGAGCTGGAGCGCCTCGGTCGCTTTCGCGCTGGAGATGCGCGTGATCTGATCGAGAACGCGGTTCTGGTTGGAGATTGTGGAGATCCCGACGAGCGCCAGCAATCCTAGCGCGATCAAGGCCACGCCTGGGATGATGAAAACTTTCCATCGGATCGACAGAGAAATCTTATTAGCCACGGCTGGCCCTCTCTCACGCAAACAGACGCGATGCCTTTTGGCGATGCCAAAGGTCGATTGGGTCGCCGAAGCGCATACATCTGTATGGGTTTCAGCGGTTATGACCCTGTCGCGGTCCGGTAACGAATGTTGTGCTGCAACATATTAACACTGGAGTTGTATGACTTGTCGAGTCTATGTATATGTGAAGAATGTATTTTAATTTTTAATATTTTGAGTTTGTGAATTAAACGCCTAGTATTAACGGGTTAATTATTGGTAACTTTAAATTGATTCCTTATTAAATAGGCTATGAGCATAAAAATATTGGCTTAGGCCTCTGATTAAAATTAAATTTTCCCGTCCTTGATGAGGTTTTTTAGAGCAATGATTTACGCATTCGGTTGATTGGAGACCGGCGATCAGTCAAAAAAACAGATATCGCGTTAATTATTATTAATCAGAATGATTTTGAAATTGTGCGGCGCACAAAAGCATACCCCCGTGCAGCCGCGTCATAGCTTCGGGCGTGTGCCGCTTTATCGGGCGCGGTCGAGTTGTTCGAGAATCGCCTCGCCGTAGCGCTCCAGCTTGGAGCGACCGATGCCGGGAATGCGCGCGAGCTGCTCCAGGCTGGCCGGGAGCAAGCGGACGATATCGTAGAGCGTCGCGTCGGTAAGGATAACATAGGGCGGCAGCTTATGCTCGCGGGCGAGATCGAGCCGCCAGCCGCGCAACTGCTGAAAGAGGCTCTGTTCGGCCGTGGATAGGCTGGGCGTGCTGCGGTCGCGCGGGGTTGAACTGCTGCCGCTGCTGCGCGTCGGCGCGGCCATCGGGTCGCGGCGCAGGCGCAGGGGCTGCCCATCGATCAGGACGGGGCGGGCGGCATCGGTGAGGCAGAGGCCGCCATAGGCTTCCGGGTCGGCGGTGA
>NZ_LAJY01000617.1 GCF_000963705.1 Elstera litoralis
TTATATACCCAAGCCTTAGCTTCGAGATACCCGGCTTAGGGCCGCAATCTGCCCCTGCAAATTGCCCATAGCCTGAAGCAAATTCCGATCACTCTGCTCTTGCGCGGTCAGCCGCTGGTCCTGCGTGCTTAAGCGCTGCTCCACCGCAGCTAAGCGCGTATTGAGCTGATCGAACCCGTCGGTAATCAGCTTCGCAAGCCGATCATCGCGCGCTTCAAGCTCCCCCGCAAACGCGTGGGCAATATTTTCTAAGGTCGAACGCGTCTCAGACATAATGCCTCTCCCTTTTATCCGATTAGGATACCCGAAAGAAACCCGCCTGTCAGGAGCCTTGGGGATCGGCGTTGCGCCGATCCCCTGCCCCGCTTTCTAGCGCTGCTTGAACGCCGCCCGGCCCAGGTAACGGGCGGTGGTGTCGAGCTGCTCTTCAATGCGGATAAGCTGATTATACTTCGCCATCCGGTCGGAGCGCGACAGCGAGCCGGTTTTGATCTGGCCGCAGTTGGTGGCAACCGCGAGATCAGCGATGGTCGCATCCTCGGTTTCGCCCGAGCGGTGCGACAGGATCGAGGTGTAGCCCGCGCGATGGGCCATTTCGACCGCATCCAGGGTTTCGCTGAGCGTGCCGATCTGATTGACCTTCACCAGGATCGAATTGGCGACGCCCTTCTCAATCCCTTCGGCGAGGCGCTTCGGGTTGGTAACGAACAGATCGTCGCCGACCAACTGCACCTTGCTGCCGAGACGGTCGGTGAGATGCTTCCAGCCGGCCCAATCGTCTTCGGCCATCCCGTCTTCAATGGAGATGATCGGATAGCGCGCGCAGAGATCTTCGTAGAAGGCGACCATACCGGCGGCATCCAGGCTCTTGCCTTCGCCGTCGAGCTTATAGAGCCCGCCCTTGAAGAATTCCGAC
>NZ_LAJY01000618.1 GCF_000963705.1 Elstera litoralis
TTGGCGGTTTGCGCCGCCGGAACGCTGCCAAGATCGCGCGGCGGCGCACCGGGCGCGACGGCAGGGGCTTGAGCTTGGGCAGGTGTTGCCGCGCTGGGCGCAGCCCCAGCCTCGCGGGCCTTCTCAAGCTCCGACAGGCGGAACTCGACATCGCTGCTTTGCCGCTCGGCCCGTTGGCGCATCTGAGCGACCGTGGCCGATAAATCTTCGATCTGGCCGGTCAACTGCCTAATCTGCGCTTCAAGCTCCGAAATCCGCACGGTCAGTTGCGCCGTAATGGGGATTTCGCCCGCCGGTTGCTGTTGCGCGGCGGCCGGAACGGTCAGCGCCAGCGCGCCGATCACGGCAAACGGGGCCAGAGACGAAAGAAGGCGCGACGATCCGAGCATGACACAAGCCCTTTACAGCAATCCGAGGACGGCAGTTTAGCGCCGCTTTCGGGCAAAACGAAGACAGGCTTAAAGAAACTGCGGGGGCGGCACCCTATGGCCCCACCCCCGCTAAGCTTTAACGCGGCAGCGATACGGCGCGACGGTTCTTCGCCCACACGCCATCGCCCCGGCCCGTTGCAGCCGGACGCTCTTTACCGTAGGAAATCACCTGCAAGCGGCTGCCATCGACGCCCAAGCTGGCGAGGAATTCACGGGCCGACTGGCCGCGACGGTCGCCGAGCGCCAGATTATATTCGCGGGTGCCGCGCTCGTCGGCATGGCCTTCGACGACGAAGTTCACCAGCGGATAACGTTGCAGGAACTGGGCTTGCGCGCGCAGCGTGTTCTGCGCATCCGCCGACAGCGTGTATTGGTCGAGGCCGAAGAACACCCGGTCCGTGCCATTGGCGGCAAAGCTGCGCTGCCAATCGGCCTGCGCTTGGACCAACTGCTGTTCGCGGTTGCCCGAAACGCCGCCCAATTGGTTGGAGCTGATACCGCCGGTCCCACCGGCACCGCCCGCCCCACCCGCGCCCGGATCGGACGTAACCGGGCCACCCGAACCGGGTTGATCCGAGCAGGCTGCAACCAACAAAACCGCCGCGAGCGGCAAAGCAAATTTCAAGATCATGGGAGATCATCCATCAAGCAAAGAAAAAAGGAGGGATCCAGCCAGCCGATCACCCGGCATTCCTGCGGGGCGACACACTATGGAATCGCGCGACAACATGGCGAGATTGGGACAAGGCCCACCTCTGGCGGTGTTTTTAGCCACATGTTGCGCTTCTGCACCAGTGCAAAAACCGAATCGCGCCCATGCAGACCCAGGGAAAACACCGAAGGCGTTTGGCCCTAAGGGAGGCGGGGAACCGAGACGGCCCGGCGGTTCTGGCTCCAGGACGGTTCGCCTGTTCCAAAGACGGAAGGGCGCTCCCTGCCATACCCGACCGCCGTCAACCGCGCAGGCGAAACGCCCAGGGCAATCAAATAGTCTCGTGCCGCGTTTGCCCGACGCTCGCTAAGCGCAAGATTATACTCGCGGGTGCCGCGCTCATCGGCGTGGCCTTCGACACTTAAGTAAACTTCCGGATATTCCTTCATCCAGCGCGCATGTCTCTGAAGAATCTGACGCGCCTCATCGGATAAATCATAGCGATCAAATTCAAAAAAAACTCTATCATACACTATAACAAAATCTGTCTGAACTTCACCTGGACGAATTCCAGTTGGTATTGGCCCATCTTTCTTGGGAGCTGTATTTATTTTATTTTTATCTACTGAGCATCCACCAATCAAAACAATCGATGCAATCAACAACTCTCTGCACCCCTGCATCATCGCCCCCTATAAAATTAATAATGGCCATCATTGGGCACAGCCATCGTCTTTATTATTGATAGACG
>NZ_LAJY01000619.1 GCF_000963705.1 Elstera litoralis
CCGCGATGAACCGAGGTGACAAACTCATCCACCGACTTATGCCCGAATTTGCGGGCAACGGGCAGCAGACGGCTTTCAACCAAATAGGCTTTGTCTTCGGTCAACACCAAGCCGGAGCGCTGGCGAACCGTTCGACTGATGAACTCGAACTCGTCCGGTTTCATGCTACCGACCTCAGCGCGATTTTGTGGAGAAAAGGACCGATTTCCGGCAAGGGCAGAATGGCACTGCACAGGCCGGCATAGGCGACGGCACCGGGCATGCCCCAAACGACGCTGCTCGCCTCGTCCTGACCGATGACCAGACCGCCCTGTTGAACCACCGTTTGCGCGCCCAGCATACCATCTTGCCCCATCCCCGTGAGGATGATGACCAGCAGCTTCCGGCCATAAATGGCCGACAGGCTGCGCAGCATCGGATCGACCGCCGGACGGCAGAAGTTTTCCGGCGGAGTCTTCTGAACGCGCAGCACGCGCTGCGCCCCATTGGCTTCTACCGTCATATGAAAATCACCGGGCGCGACATAGATGTACCCCGCTTGCACCGGATCGCCGTCGCGCGCTTCCACGCAGGGCCGTTCCGTGACCCGCGCCAAATGTTCCGCAAGGATCGTTGTAAACGTCGCGGGCATATGCTGGGTAATCAGGATCGGCTGGCGCAGATTTTTCGGCAGGCTGCCGAGCACGGAGAACAGCGCTTGCGGCCCCCCCGTCGACGAGCCGATCGCGATGATCTCGGGCGTCTCATGCGTCATCGGGCGCAGGGTGATCGGCCCGCTGCGGTTGACGCGGACCATCGAGGTCCGCTCCCCCGCCGTTTGCGTGCCGTCGGTATTCGTGAAGCGCTTCGGAATCCCCGGCATTTCGAGGCGCGGCGAGCGCGACGGCCCGGCCAAGGCCTTGATTTTGGCAATCAACTCGTCGCGAAACACCTGCGCCGAGGTCAATTCCGAGGTGGTTGACGGCTTGGTGACGTAATCCTTCGCCCCATCGCGCAGGGCGCGCAGGCTAACCTCGGCATTCTTGCGCGTCAAAGTGGAGGCCATGATGATCGGCACCGAGGGCGCGGCTTCTTGCAGCAGCGGCAGAGCCGTCAACCCGTCCATCACCGGCATCTCAATATCGAGGATGATGATATCGACCTGTTGGCGTTTCAGCGCGTTCAACGCCATTTTGCCATCGCCGACCGAAGCGACGACCTGTAACTCCGGGTCCGTCTCCAGCGCCCGGGTGAACAACCCCCGAATAACGGCGCTATCATCGACCAGCATCACGCGAATAACACCATCGCCACCCTTCGGCGGCGTATCCGAGCGGGCAGGCCCGAGATTTCGGCTATTGGTGCCGGAAATCATCAAAGAATACCTACCTGGCTAAACTTACTTTGAATGATTTCGGCATCGAACGGCTTCATAATATACTCATCCGCCCCGACCCATGGCTTCCATGATATGAGCCAGATCGTTTT
>NZ_LAJY01000062.1 GCF_000963705.1 Elstera litoralis
TCGTCGTGAATGAGGCGATGAATGCGGGCCGCGCGATTGTCTGTTCCGACCGCATCGGTGCCGCCCCGGATTTGATTGTTCCCGGTCTTAACGGCCATATCTACCCCTTCGGTAACGATAAGGCGCTCTCGGCCTCTTTACGCGACTGTTTGGTCGATCCCGAACGGCTGGCCGCGATGGGGCAAGCTAGTCTCGACCGGATCAATCAATGGAGCTTCGATCAGGATATTGACGGCCTGTGCCGCGCCCTGCGCGAGGTAACGGGCGTGGAGATTAGGCCATGACGCGGAAGGTTTTGGTGACGGGCGGCGCGGGGTATATCGGCAGCCATACGTGTAAAGCGCTGGTCCAGGCGGGTTATCTGCCCGTGACTTACGATTCGCTGGCGCGCGGGTTCAAGGATGCCGTGCGGTATGGCCCGCTGGTGGTGGGCGATATTGGCGACCGGGCAACCTTGGATGCAGCGCTGGCCGAGCATCAGCCCATCGCCATTTTGCATTTCGCCGCCCTCGCCTATGTTGGGGAAAGCGTGACCGATCCGGCGCTTTATTATCGCAATAATACAACAGGGGCGCTGACGTTGATCGAAGCCGCGCTGGCCGCCGGGATCGATAAGCTGGTTTTCTCCTCCACCTGCGCCACTTACGGCGTGCCGCAGCGGTTGCCCATCGACGAGGACACGCCGCAAGCGCCGATCAACCCCTATGGCCGCTCGAAACGGATGGTCGAGCAGATGTTGCAGGATGTTGGCGCGGCCTCCCCCCTGCGCTCGGTGGCGTTGCGCTACTTCAACGCCTCCGGGGCCGATCCCGAGGGGGAGTTGGGCGAAAACCACGACCCAGAAACCCATCTGCTACCGCTCGCCATCGATGCGGCGCTCGGCCTCGGCCCGGCCTTGCAGGTCTTCGGCAATGATTACCCAACGCCGGATGGCACCTGTATCCGCGACTATATCCATGTCGCCGATCTGGCCGACGCCCATGTGCGCGCGCTGACTTATCTGGAAAACGGCGGCGCGACGACCGCCATCAACCTCGGCTCCGGCACCGGCTTTTCGATCCGGGAGATTCTGACGGCGATTGAAACGGTGCTGGGCGTGCCGGTGCCGCACCAGTTCGGCCCGCGCCGCCCCGGCGATCCGCCGAGCTTGGTGGCGCTCGCCGAGAAAGCCAAAGACGTGCTGGGCTGGGTTCCCAAACATTCGGATATCGAAACCATCGTTCGTACCGCCGCCACCTGGGCGCGCCGCCAGCATAATCGGTGAGCGGGATGCGCGCGCAAACGCCGGTTCTGATCGGCCATCCGGGGGCCGCCCATTTCATTTACGAAATGGTGGCGGCGGTGGAAGCGCTGGGGTTCGATTCGCGCTTCGAGACCGGCTTTTATTATGATCCGCAGGGAATTTGGGCGCGGCTGCTGGCGCGGGTGCCCGAAAGCTATCGCGGTAAGATCGAGCGCGAGTTGAAGCGCCGCAGTTTCCCCAGCATCGACGCGCGCCGGGTGCTGGTGCATCCCATCCCCGAACTCGCCTATGTCGCGGCGGCCCGCCTCGCCAACCACCGACCGGCGGTGCCGAAGGCGGTGATGGCGTGGCGGAACCGATATATCGACAGCGCGATTGCCGGGCGGATTCGCCGGGAAAAGCCGCGCCTGTTCATTGGCCACGACACCTCGGCCATCCGCAGTTTCGAGGCCGCCAAGCAGAACGGTACGCTGACGGTCCTGAACCAGATGATCGGGCATCTCGCCGTCGGCGACCGGATTTTGCGCGAGGAGGCGGCGCTTCACCCCGATTGGGCCGATTCGCTGCACGCGGGCGCGCCGCAATCGGAAATCGAGCAATGCCTTGCCGAAGCGCGGATGGCCGATGCGATCCTGTCACCCTCGGACTATGTCACCCAAACCTTGATCGAGGTCGGCGTTGCGCCGGAGCGCATTCACTTGCAGCCCTTCGGCGTGCGCGTCGACCGCTTCAAACCGCCCGAGACTGTGCGCGACGACGGCATTTTCCGCCTGCTCTACGTCGGCCAAATCAGCCAGCGCAAGGGGCTGAAGTATGTTCTGGAAGCGGTAAAGCAGATCGGCGACCGCTCGATTGAACTGGTGCTCGTCGGCGGTCTCGTCGGCGAAGGGCGCGGCTTGACCCCCTATGAGGGCTGGTATCGTCACGTCCGCAATGTGCCGCACCACGAGGTTGAAAAGCTGTTTCAGTCGGCGGATGCTTTCGTCTATCCCAGCCTGCACGAGGGCTCGGCGTTGGCGATCTTCGAGGGCATGGCCACGGGCCTGCCGGTGATTACCACGCTCAATTCCGGCTCGATGGTCCGCGACGGCATCGAAGGCAAAATCGTGCCGATCCGCTCGGTGGAGGCGATTGCCGAAGCAATCCTGACCCTGAAAAACGACGCCGATCTGCGCGGTGCCCTGGGCCGCGCCGCCCGCGTCCGTGCCCTTGGTTTCACCTGGGGCCATTACCGCGACCGGCTGGGGCCGGTGCTGGATGGGGTGCTGGGGATCGGTTAACGAAAACAATGTCAGGGGCGCTGCCCCCGACACCCCCGGCTCAAGGGGCTTGCCCCTTGAGAATCCCTTTTCCGGAAACCTTAATTTTTGTCGATTTATCCGGATATTGAACCCAGGAATCGGGTTCTCCAAGGGCCGTCGCCCTTGGACGGGGGAGGGGCAGCGCCCCTCGCACCCCTCAGGCGACTATTCGACCGGCGTCACGCTCTGCACGATGAAACCCGCGCTGGTCGGGTATTTCGACTGGGCGCGCAAATGCGCTTCGTTCAGGCTGGGGGCGTTGATTTCCACATAGCGGGTTTCGGCCCAACCATCGTCGTAGCGCTTATGATGCTCGCCCCGGCTGACGATGTTGGCGACTTCGGCATTATAGACGGCGATTTCGAAACGGGGCATCGAGGGCCTCCTTATTCTTTGTGAGGGTTAGGGGCGCGCGGCGCAGAGAATATAGTTCACGGCAAGCGACGGGGACCGCGACCATTCCCCGCTGAGGGGGCTGAAGGCGAGGCCGGTCACGTCCGTCACCGCAAGGCCCGAGGCGCGCAACGGCCCCGCCAGTTCCGAGGGCTTGCGGAATTTGCGCCAGGAATGCGTTCCGCGCGGCAGCAGGCGTAGCAGATATTCCGCGCCAACAATCGCGAGCCCAAAGGCCTGGGGCGTGCGATTGAGGGTGGAAAGGATCAACAAACCACCGGGGGCGACGAGGGCGGCGCAGGTGGCGAGAAACGCCGCCGGATCGGCAACATGCTCCACGATCTCAAGCGCCGTTACGATATCGAAGTGTTTACCTTCGGCCAACAGCGCTTCCGCCGTCGCCGTGCGATAATCGATTTTCAGCCCTGCCGCTTCCGCATGGGTGCGGGCGATGGCGATGCTTTCGGCGGCGGCATCGATGGCGGTCACCTGCCCACCCAAGCGCGCCAACGGCTCGGCGACGAGCCCGCCGCCGCAGCCGATATCCAGCACCTGTTTGCCCAAAAACGGCCGCAAAGAGTTCGTTTCGCCACCGAAACGGGCCAAGGCACAGTCGCGAATATAGCCCACCCGCACCGGGTTCAGTGCGTGCAGCGGGCGCATTGGCCCTTCCGGGTCCCACCAGGTTTCGGCGAGGGCGGCGAATTGCGCCACTTCGCGCGCGTCGATACTGGAGACGGGGGGCGATAGGGGGCCGGGCGCGGGCGCGGTTTGGGGATGAGCCATAGATTCCTCTTGACGATGCGGGGTCAGCGCTTGGCCTTGCCGATTCCAAAGAGTATGAATAGCGGCCCAAGCGCTGGCAACCCTTCCCCCAGGTTTCTCATCCGAGGTCGCGGGGGCGGGCGCGTCGGCCCTCAAAGAAGAAAGGAAGCAGGCCACTATGGCCCGTATCGTCATGAAGTTCGGCGGCACGTCGGTGGCCGATCTCGACCGGATTCGCAATGTGGCCCAGCGCGTGAAGCGCGAGGTGGACGCGGGCAATCAAGTCGCCGTCGTCGTCTCAGCGATGGCTGGAACCACGAACCAGCTCGTCGCCTGGGTCAACGGCATCTCCAAGCTGCACGATACCAAGGAATATGATGCCGTCGTGGCGTCGGGCGAGCAAGTGACCGCCGGTCTGACCGCCCTCGCCCTACAAGAAATCGGCGTGCCCGCGCGCTCCTGGCTTGGCTGGCAGATCCCGATCTATACCGACGATGTCCACGGCAAGGCCCGCATTACCGATATTCCCGGCGATAATCTGAATGCCGCCTTCGATCTGGGCGAAGTCGCCGTGATCGCGGGCTTCCAGGGCGTCAGCCCGGACGGGCGGATTACGACGCTCGGGCGCGGCGGGTCGGACACGTCGGCGGTCGGCATTGCGGCGGCGATCAAGGCCGACCGCTGCGATATCTATACCGATGTGGATGGGGTTTACACGACCGATCCCCGGATCGTGACGAAAGCCCGGAAGCTCGATAAGATCAGCTACGAAGAAATGTTCGAAATGGCCTCGCTGGGCGCTAAGGTTCTGCAACCGCGCTCGGTTGAAATGGCGATGAAACATCGGGTGCGGGTGCAAGTGCTGTCCAGCTTTGCCGATGTGCCCGGAACCTTAGTTGTGGATGAGGACGAGATCGTGGAACAACATCTGGTCAGCGGTATTGCCTATAGCCGGGACGAAGCCAAAATCACCCTCGCCAAAGTGGCCGACCGGCCCGGCGTGGCGGCTGCTATTTTCGGCCCGCTCGCCGACGCCGCCGTGAACGTCGATATGATCGTTCAGAATGTCTCCGCCGACGGTAAAACCACCGATCTGACGTTTACGATTGGCCGGGCCGATTTGGAACGCGCGCTGCAAGTTCTGCGCGATGCCAAGGAAACCATTGAATATTCCCAGCTTATTCCGGATCCGGCTGTGGCTAAAGTATCGGTGGTCGGGGTCGGCATGCGCAGCCATGCTGGCGTGGCGTTGAAAATGTTCGAAACCCTGGCGGCGAAGAACATCAACATCCAGGTCATCACCACCTCGGAAATTAAAGTCTCGGTCCTGATTGCCGAGGAATATACGGAATTGGCGCTGCGGGCTCTGCATACGGTGTTTGGGCTTGATGCGACTGCGTAACAAGGTACGGTTGGTTTAATGCAGGACGGTCTCGCCTCTCTTTTCCGCGATCCTTCGCCAGCGCTGTCGGCGCTGTGGGCGGACGGCTGCACCTTTTTGGGCACGCCAACCGCCATTCTCGGTGGGGCGATGACCTGGGTTTCGGAACGTACCTTGGTGTCGGCGATCTCGGAAGCGGGGGGCTTCGGCATCCTCGCGTCCGGCTCGATGCCGCCGGAAATGCTGCGCGCCGAAATTCGCGCCACCAAAGCGCTGACGGGCAAGCCCTTCGGCGTTAACCTCATTATTATGCACCCGCAACTATCGGCGCTGGCGGCGGTTTGTTTGGAAGAGGGCGTATCGCATATCGTGCTGGCGGGCGGCATTCCACCGAGCGAAACGATCCGGCAGATCAAGGACGGCGGGGCCAAAGCGATAGCCTTCGGTCCCACCTACGCGCTGGCCCGCAAGCTGGTGCGCGGCGGGGTCGATGCGCTCATTATCGAAGGCTCGGAGGCGGGCGGCCATATCGGCGCGGTCTCAACCTCAGTCCTGGCACAAGAGATTTTGCCGGTAGTCCGGGAGGTTCCGGTTTTCGTCGCGGGCGGCATCGGGCGCGGCGAGGCGATGCTGGCCTATCTGGAAATGGGCGCGGCGGGGGTGCAACTCGGCACGCGGTTTGTGTGCGCCACCGAAAGCGTCGCCCATCCCAATTTCAAAAAAGCCTTCCTGCGCGCAACCGCGCGGGAAGCGCAACCCTCGGTTCAACTCGACCCGCGCTTTCCGGTCATTCCCGTGCGCGCGCTCATCAATCACGCGACGCGGGCGTTTCAGGAGCGCCAGCGCCAAGTGATTGGCGAGGTCGATGCCGGGCGATTGGATCAGAAACAAGCGCAGCTCGATATCGAGCATTTCTGGGCCGGGGCTTTACGCCGCGCCGTGGTCGAGGGCGACGTTGAAAACGGCTCGCTGATGGCCGGGCAAAGCGTTGGCTTCGTCAATAAAGAACAGGCCACTGCCGAGATTATTGCCGAGTTGATCGATCAGGCCGATGCCGCCTTGCGGGCGCGGTCGCTGTCCCGCGCGTTGGGAGGTTAGCATGCAGACGCCCCCATCCCCTGGCTGGAGTGGGGCGCGCCGCCTGTTGCGGCGTCTGCGGGATTTAATGGCGGCGGGGACGGCGGCGGAAGAGCGGTTGAATCAAACCGTCCGCCTCATCGCCTCGGACATGGTGGCCGAGGTTTGCTCGGTCTACATTATGCGCGCGGGTGAAGTGCTGGAGCTCTTCGCCACCGAAGGCTTGAACCCGGACGCGGTGCATAAAACCCGCATGCGGGTGGGCGAAGGCTTGATCGGCGATATTGCCGCCCATGCGCGCGCCATTGCCGCGTCGGACGCCTGGGCGCACCCGAACTTCTCCTACCGCCCCGAGACCGGCGAAGATCTATTCCGCTCGCTAATGGGCGTACCGATCATGCGCGGCGGGCGCGTCGCCGGGGTTCTGGCGGTCCAAAACAAGGCGCAGCGGCTCTATACGGAAGAAGAGCTGGAAACGCTCGAAACCGTGGCGATGGTGCTGGCCGAACTGATTGCCTCGGGCGATCTGGTCAACCCGTCCGAAGCGATTATGGCCGATGCCACCGCCATTGCACCGCGCCGCTTGGATGGCTTGCGGTTGAATGCCGGGCTCGCCATCGGCACGGCCCTACTGCATTCGCCGCGCGTGACCATTCGGCAAATGGTGGCGGAAAACCCGGCGGAAGAGCTGGAGCGCCTGAAAGCCGCCGTCTCCGATATGCACACCCAGCTCGACACCCTCCTCACCGGCTCGGACGTGATGGCGAGCGGCGAATTGCAGGACGTGATGGAAAGCTACCGGATGTTCGCCCAAGACCGGGGCTGGCTCGGGCGCATCCGCGAGGCGATCAATACCGGGCTTACGGCAGAAGCCGGGGTGCAAAAGGTCCAGAACGATATGCGCGCCCGCATGCGCGAAGTGACCGACCCTTACCTGCGCGAACGGCTGCTGGACCTTGAAGACCTCACGGGCCGCCTGCTCACCCATCTGTCGGGGGCGGTACTCGATACGTCGGAAATGCCGCTGGATGCGATTGTTTTCGCCCGCGCGATGGGGCCGGCGGAACTGCTGGATTACGACCGCAGCAAGCTGAAGGGGCTGGTGCTGGAGGAAGGTTCGGCCACCTCCCATGTTTCCATCGTCGCGCGAGCGCTCGATATTCCGGTTCTGGGCCGCGTCTCCGACGTGCTCGACCGCGTTGAAACCGGCGATCAAGTGGTCTTGGATGGGGATAACGGCCAGGTTTTCATCCGTCCGGGGCAAGACGTGCTGGATGCGGTGCGCGTCTCAATGCAAGCCCAGGCCGATTTGAAACTACGCTATGCCGCCACCCGCCATCTTCCGGCGATGACGCGCGACGGCCAGTCGGTCGCGCTGATGCTGAACGCGGGGCTGCTGATCGATCTCTCGCATCTGGAGGAAACCGGCGCCGATGGGATCGGGCTCTACCGCACCGAAATTCCCTTCATGGTCCGCTCCTCCTACCCGAATGTCGCCACCCAAACCGATATTTACCGGAAAGTGCTGGAGGCCGCCGACACGCGCCCCGTGACCTTCCGCACCCTCGATATTGGCGGCGATAAGGCCCTGCCCTATTTCGACGCGGGTGAGGATGAGAATCCGGCGATGGGCTGGCGCGCTATCCGCATCGGGCTCGACCGCCCAATCATGCTGCGCCAGCAGTTGCGTGCCCTCATTCGGGCCGCCGCCGAGCGCGAGTTGCGCGTGATGTTCCCGATGGTTGCAACCGTCGAGGAATATTTGCGCGCCCGCGCGCTGCTGGATGAAGAACTGACCCGCGCCGAAGACCGAGGCGAGGTGATGCCGGAGCGCATCAAGGTCGGCGCGATGCTGGAAGTGCCAAGCCTGATGTGCAGATGCCGCAACTGCTGGCGCGCGTCGATTTCCTCTCGGTCGGCTCCAATGATCTCTTGCAGTTCCTCTTCGCCTGGGATCGCGGCAGCCCGCGCCTGTCCGACCGCTATGATACGCTGAACCCCGGCGTACTGGCGTTCTTCGACGATCTGGTGCGCAAGGCCCGCGCCGCCTCCGTCCCCATCACCCTGTGCGGCGAAATGGCCGGGCGGCCATTGGAAGCGATGATGCTGATCGGCCTCGGCTTCCGTGCCCTCTCGATGACCGCTGCCGCCATCGGCCCGGTAAAAATGATGACGCGCTCACTGGATGCTCGGCAGTTGCGCCCGCTGCTCGATCAAATCATGCACCATCCGGTCGCCACCCTGCGCGGCACGCTGCGCGGCTATGCCCGCGACCGGGGGATTGTTCTGTAAGGCTCCCTTACGGTGCGGGTTCCCGAATCAACGCATCCGCCGGAATATGCCATTCCTTATGCAATTTCCGGATCATCGTGATCGATAATCTATTGATATTGCCGGAAAGAATTTCGGACGCGCGGCTTCGGCTACCCAGCAGGCGGGTTAGATCGGTTTGACGATAGCCCATTTGCTCCATGCGAAACTCGATGGCCTCAAGCGGCGTCGGCGGATCGATGGGAAAAGCCTCGCGTTCATAATGCTGCACAAGAATAGCGAGAGCCTCAAGCTCATCCACCTCGGGCGTATCGGCCTCGGCCAACATCAGCAGGCCAATGCGGTCAAGCGCCGCCCGATGCTGTTCGGGGGTTTTGATAGGGTGCAGCATGCTCATATCGTCCTTACGTCGATCTTATCATACTCTTGATGGGTTCCTGCAAAACGGATGAACAATACGTAAAAAACTCCCCGCGCCCGCTGGCTGCTGATACAGTAGCCTTCACGTTTGGCCTTTCGTCAGATT
>NZ_LAJY01000620.1 GCF_000963705.1 Elstera litoralis
CGCTGCTGCTGCGCTCCCAGCGGAGGGAATTGCCGACAGGGAGCTTTCTGCACTACTGGTACGTGACCAACTCGTTCCAGTCGTGCACAACACTACATATGAAGCTCTCCGTGAAGTCAGCCCACTGCTCGGCTCGCGAAGCGGCCTGAGTACTGTCGAAAATTCTATGGCAGACGTCGCGGCCAAGCTCGCCGAGTTGGTCGCCCTATAGCTCTATCGTCGGGTTGGCGGCTTACTAACCCACTCATAAGAAGCGTGCCGGGGAGTCCCGCCCCCGGCACCTAAGCCCCTTACTTCACCGGCAAAGCCCCGGCGTTCGGCGCGTTGAAGAAGCGGAAGAAGCTGCTGTCCGGCGACAGAACCAGCGTCGAATCACCCTGGCCTAGGGCCGTCCGATAAGCTTGCATCGAGCGGTAGAAGGCGAAGAACTGCGGGTCTTGGCCGAAGGCGTCGGCATAGATTTGCACGGCTTTGGCTTCGCCCTCGCCTCGGGTCGATTGCGCTTCCGACTGGGCGGTTGCGATAATCACCGTGCGGTCGCGGTCGGCCCGGCTGCGGATTTGCTGGGCGAACTCCTGGCCTTGGGCGCGCAACTCCTTCGCCTCGCGGTCGCGTTCCGAGCGCATACGCTGGAACACAGCCGCGCTGGTTTGCTCCGGAAGATCGGCCCGGCGCAGGCGCACGTCGATGATTTCGACGCCATAAGCTTTGGCGCGCTCATCCACTTCCTTCTGGATTTCCGCCATCAGGGCTTCGCGCCCGTTCGACAGAATCGTGCTCATCTGTGCCGCCCCCAGCACGCGCCGGATGGAGGTATTGATGATCGGCGCGATACGCGACTGTGCCCCTACCTCGTCGCGGACATTCTGATAGAAGGCCAGCGGATCGGTAATGCGATAGCGCGAATAGGCATCGACCGTAATGCGCTTCTGGTCGCCCAGAATGACTTCCTGAGTGGGGGGGTCCACCTCAAGCAGCATCTTATCGTAGAAGCGCACGTCTTGCATGAAGGGGATCTTCACCTGAAGCCCCGGCTCCCGCACGACGCGCACCGGGTTCCCGAACTGCGTGACCAGCGCCTGCTGATACTGCGGCAGGATAAAGAAAGTGCGCGTTACCGTGAACAGGCCGACGATGAGCAGGCCCGCCGCGATGATGAGAGTGCGCTGGTTCATGGTTTAACTCCCGTCGTATCGACCACAGGCGGGGTGAGGCGCTTCACTTCCGGCAGCGGCAGATAGGGCAGCACGCCCTGACCGCCGGATTTGCTGTCGATGATGATCTTCTGATTATTCTTCAGCACTTCTTCCATCGTTTCCAGATAGAGGCGCTGGGTCGTCACGTCTTTCGAAACCTTGTAGCTCTCGTAAACCGACAGGAAGCGTTTTGCATCGCCCTCGGCCCGCTTCACCACTTCTTCGCGAAAAGCTTGCGCTTCCTGAATCAGCCGCTCGGCATCGCCGCGCGCGCGCGGGATCATATCGTTGCGATAGGCTTCGGCTTCGTTACGCAGGCGTTCGCGGTCCGACCGGGCACGCTGAACTTCGTTGAAGGCATCGACCACCGGCTGCGGCGGATCGACCAGCGCAAGCTGCAACTGACGGATTTCGACGCCAATGCCGTAGCTATCGACCAGTTGCTGCAACAGCACCTGCGTGTCGGCTTCGACCTTGCCGCGCCCTTCGGTGAGCGCCTGCTGGATCGGCGTCTGCGCGATGATCTGGCGCATGACGCTTTCCGAGGCGACGCGGATCAGCTTTTCCGGCTCGCGCGCGGTGAAGAGATACGCGCCCGCATCTTTGATGCGCCACAGCACATTGAATTCGATATCGACGATATTTTCATCGCCGGTCAGCATCAGGGTTTCCGCCGCCTCGCCCGACGCCCGGCCCGTGCGCGGATCGAGCGCGACGCGCTTGCCGACGCTTAAGAGATTATCGCGCGTAACGGACGGGCGCTCGACACTCTGAATCGGGCTCGGCCAGTGCCAGTTGAGACCGGGGGAGGTCGTATCGGTCCAGCGCCCGAAGGTCAGCACCACGCCCTGTTGATCGGGCTCCACTCGGTAGAAGCCGCTCGCCAGCCACACGGCCAGCCCGGCCAGCACCGCAAGGCCAATGCCGCGCGCCGACCCGAAGCCGCCGGGCAGCATCGAGCCCATTTGCCGGCCCTTGCGCAGGAGCGATTCGAGGTCCGGCCCATTATTGCCCCACGGCGGCGTCGGCCCGCGCGAGCCCGGCCCGCGACCAGGATTATTGCCGCCGTTATTGGCCCCCCAGGGGTTGATCGGCTCATTGTCATCGCCGCCGGGCGTGGGATCGCCCTTGCCGCTTTTACCGGACT
Organism: Elstera litoralis; assembly: GCF_000963705.1. Classification (GTDB taxonomy): domain Bacteria; phylum Pseudomonadota; class Alphaproteobacteria; order Elsterales; family Elsteraceae; genus Elstera; species Elstera litoralis. The sequence goes on from NZ_LAJY01000620.1 coordinate 2,344, forward strand.
CCCCCTTATTGGGATCGCCCTTACCGGGGCCACCGCCCCAGGGTCCGCCGGAATTATTGTTCCAAGACATCCGTTTTGCTTCCCTCCTGCTGCGCGCCCGCTTTTCACACGCGGCCCCGCACCGTATATCATCCATGCAAGATCTTCCCGACGCATATGTGAAGATTCACAGGAGAAAACAAGCATGACTTCCACCACGAACGGCGATGTTCCCGCTTTGTTGCCCTTAGAAAAGGCGATTCGGGCCGCGCTGGACCGGGTAACGCTGCCGCAATCGAGCCAAGGGCTGATGGCCGCCGGGCGGATCGACGGGCTCGTGGTACGTGAGGGGAATGTCGTTTTCGGCATTACCATCGACCCGAAGGAAGCCACGCTGATGGAGCCCGTGCGCAAAGCCGCCGAAGCCGCCGTGCTCGCCGTGCCGGGGGTGCGCTCGGTCAGCGCCGTGCTCACCGCCGAGCGTAGCGCCGCC
>NZ_LAJY01000621.1 GCF_000963705.1 Elstera litoralis
CCCTTCTGGTGTCGGCACCGCAGCTCTGGGCTGCCGCTGTTTTGTCGACCCGACCTTTTTTCGGATTTTGACCTTAATTCAATCTTAATACCGTATGTATGACGAGAGTCAAAGCGCTTTGCGTCAGGAGCGACCGAATGCGCCGACAATCAAGGCTCTTCGGAGCCGACCACGCAGTGAAAACTCGCAATATCATTGCGCGAAATTTCCAAAAAACAGTCGGGATTGTGCTGGTGCAAAATCAGCCGATCCTCTTTCAGCTCAACATATTCCTTAATCAGCACCACCGAGTCATGCTTAATCACCACAACCGCCGACTCGCGACGGGCCGGGCGGTGCGGATTGACGAACAACAGCATGCCGGGCCGAAAGCGCGGCACCATACTGTCGCCGACCACATAAAGTGCGTAGGCATCGCGCACCTGCGCTAAGCACGGCGGGCGCGCGGCATAGTCAATCGGCCCATCTTCCAGAAACATCTCTTGCTCAAGCCCGCCCCGCGCCGCGCCGCGTACGGGAATAAGATCGGGCGCAAGGCCGCCACCGGCCAAAGCGCGCGGCGCACGCGCGGGCTTTGGGGCGCTGCTGATCGGGCGCGGTGTGGCGGCATCGGGCAGCAGATCGCGCGGCTCGACGCCCAGAGGGGCCGCCAGCCGTATCATCCAATCCAGCGTTAGCCGCCGCTCCCCGCGCTCCAACCGCATGATTTGCTGATGCGACGTTTCTGCCGCTTCGGCCAATTGTTCGAGCGTTAGGCCGCGATGCGTTCGCCAATAGCGCAGCCGATTTTCCATCGGCCCACTATAGCTTCCTTCCGTTTTGGTGCAAGACAAGATTCCATATTGACCCGGTTTTCACCAAAATGGTACATACTCAGAACGAGAACATTCCATGAAAATGCGATTAAAGCGCGCAGGAGAATTGCATGAGTGTCATACAACGGGGGTTGCGCAGTTCAACCCGCAGTAAGGCTGTGATGGCTAGGCTCCGCCTCTCGGAAGGAGCCGAGGCGACCGGGCTCGCGGCGTCGCGCCTTGGGGTCAGTCGGGGATTGCCGCCCCGGCCGAAAGACATGCCCCGTCCGCTGACACCGCCCGATCTGACCGAGGATCAACAGGCCGCCGCCGAGCATCTGGCCGAAGTATTTGCGGCGGCCGAATTCGAAACCTGGGCGCGGGGCGGCCCCAGCCTGGAGAATATTCCGTGCGATCCGCTTCAACCCTCCCCTGATGCGCTGATTGCCCGGGCGGCGTATCGAGCGGCGATGCGGGCGGTTCCGGTACTGCTGTCGCCGCTGGTCGTCCATGTCTGTTGTTTGGGATTGCCGTTGGCCCTGTGGGCAGAGCAAAAGCGCGTGCTCCCAGCCCAGGCGGAAACCGGGCTTCGCACGGCCCTGACGCATCTCGGTCAGCATTTTCGGGCTTTGGCGGCGTCTTAGGCTCCGCTCATCGGTGACGTTTCTATGACACGCCAATGGCTTAACGGTTTGAATTGTTTTGAGCGCCGCTCTCTGCCACCATAAGGATAGTGTTCGAAGTCAGCCGATAGGGGCGCGTGATGGTGCAGGGTACGGCGATAGATGCCTCGGGGAAGAAGATCGGGCTCGCGCTCGGCGGGCTCGGCGGCTCCAACGCGCATGGGGTTGGCGTGCTTCAGGCGATGCGTACGCTGGGGCTGCGGCCTCAGGTTCTCTCCTGCACCTCCGGGATGATCGAATGGACGGCGCGCTGGCTGAAGGGCGACGATCTGGCGCGCCGAGTTGGAGGCGGGCATCAAGGCCGCGCGGGCGTTCCCGCCGACAATGCCGGTCGCCAATTGGCTAAAGATCGTCACCCAGGGCCTCCCCGGCGTTTTCAGGCCGGCCCTGAAGGAATATTGGCAGCGCTGGATGCAGCCCTTCGACCCCAAGGATGCAAAAGCCTGGGCCGACCGGCTTACCCCGGCGCAAACCTGGGTGCCGCTGCGCACCGAGGCGGCCTTCGCCGAAATCGCCGATATTTTCAATGGCACCGACGATATGGCCATTTTTTTCAATAGTTTCGATCCCGACGACGGCTATGAGATCGTTCACGCCAATCCGGCGGGTTGGGCCTATTTGCGCGCGCTTTGGCAGGCGCGCGGCCTGTCGGGCGAGGGGGAGGAAGGCGTTCGCGTGGAACCGGAGCGGGCAGGCCCGCACGGTCCCCGCGTCGCCTATGAATCGATCACTGCGGACAGCGTGCGCGATGCCCTCTGGCTCAATTCCTATGGTTTCGGCCCGCGCGACGCCCCGCGCCAGCGCATCGACGGCGCTTACGTGCGGCAGTTTATTCTGTCTGAACTGGTGGATGCGGATGTCTTGTTCATCGCCCGCCCGCAAGCCTATGCTTGGTTGGGGCGGGCACCGCAGAATTATACCGAAATCCAGGATTTCCAGACCGAGCTTTGGTTCAACGCCGCCTACGGCCAGCAAATTCATTCGATTGAAATGGTCAATGCTTGGATTAAAGAAGGTAAGTTAAAGGACAATGGCTATAATCAGGTTCAGTTAGAGCCCATTGAGATTGCTGTTCAGA
>NZ_LAJY01000622.1 GCF_000963705.1 Elstera litoralis
CCGACGGTATTACAAAGCTGCGCGGGCGTTGGTTTGAGTGGAGCGATTCAGGAGGGGCAACAATACCTATGCTGCCCTCCTATCATCCTTCCTATTTACTGCGCTCGCCTGGACAAAAGCGCGATGCCTGGAAAGATTTTTTGACATTAAGTTATAGACTAGAGAGTCTTTTACATCCTTAAAAACGCCACATTTTCTGCGTGTTTCACGGGTTCGTGTGGCCCTATGCCCACACCTGTTGCGGATTTTCCTACTTGTCATCAAACTGTCTCGGCTCTATCTACATCGGGCAATGACCAACACTCGAACGACTCAAGGGGGCTTCGGCACCCGTGGGCGGGGATTTTTGCTTTTCGCAACCTCGCTGACGGTTCCCGTCCTCCTTCTCGGCCCGCTGCTGGCCTTTTCCCGACCCACTTTGGGCGCGGCGCCGGTGGCGCTGCCTGATGAGGTCGCGGTCTACACGCCGGGTCCCACTGTCCCCACGGACGAAACCTCTCAAACCCTCCCCGATGTGCTGCGCGACGGCGATGTTGTGCTGTACCGGAAAATTCTCGAAGCCCATGAGGCCGCCGATTGGGCCACCGCCGACAAGCTGATCGGCGCTTTGACCGACCGGCAACTCGTCGGCCATATCCTCGCGCACCGCTATCTGCAAACGCCCTATAAGGCGAGCTATGAGGAGTTGCGCCGCTGGCTGCTGGCCTTCATGGACCAGACCGAAGCGCCGCGCCTCTACGCCATCGCCCAAAACCGTAAGCCGAAAACCGGCGCGCCCGCGCTGCCCAAGCTGAAGCAAAACGCCAGCTTCGCCCGCTCCGGCGACGAGGATATGAGCTGGCGCGACAAGCCCTATAATTCCGCCAATCCCGGCAAGGGCTGGCCCGCGCTGAGCGCCAAGCTGAAGCGCATCGATAGCGCCGATAAAGCGCGCGATGCCTTGGCTTTGGTCAATGCCGCCGAAGACACGGTCGATCCGGTTCTACTCGACCAAGCCCGCGCGCGGCTGGCGCAGTTTCTGTTCCTCGCGGGCCAAGATGCCGC
>NZ_LAJY01000623.1 GCF_000963705.1 Elstera litoralis
TCATTTCATAAATACCTTCCGAATCATGAAGATCAATCTCTTGTGGTTTGGATTAAAATTATGCGGGAAACGCTAATCCATTTAACAATTCTGGACAAAACTATTGACATATTGTTTGATGACAAAATGCCACTAAAATTAAAACATCTCGACGAAAGTGAGGGGCGGAGGAGATTGATTATGCCGTTTGGAAATGAGGCTGAAGGATATGGATTTTACGAAAGAACTAAAGCGCGTTACAAAGTTCAAAAGAAATTTCTTGAAGATTTCCGGTTTAATTTCGTCGGGTATGCACTATCGACCAAATGGATATATTTTATAATTAGTGATATTATTGCAAAACAGTTGGAGGAGAGAAAACTAACACGGGAAGTAAATGGGAGACTATTAGATGAAATTGATGGATTTCATTTCGTTAAAAATAAGAAGTACCAGGGCTGGAATTATTATAGATACTATTTAATTCCACGGAAAATTAGAACATTTGACGGAAGGGTGAGTAGCGTTTATTACACTGAAATTTGATATGATCGTAATAAAGCCGGGAGGTATTCCCGGCTTTATTATTTTTGGATAGAATAAGGCTCTTAGATATGGTCGTTTTTATAAAATGGTAGCATCATCGGGGTGAGATTCTCAAGTTTCATTCGTATGATGATATTCCCTATCGTTTTGACAGATGGTTGACAGATATTTTCTTAAAATCCGACGAATCATAAGTATGGGCGAAAACGGGGGTGATCGGTCGGGGGTGGGGGTGTGGTGCTTTTGGTGGCTTTTGTGGATTGGTCGTTGTTCTCTTCCGTTTGGCATCAATGGGGTGTGGAGAAGTGAGTTTCACACAGTTAAGTTTACCACTTCCTACCCTTCCCCCTTGTGATGCTAATCTTTTTGAGACCAAACTCATAAGTCTTTAAGACTCCTAAACCACCATACCCCTTAAATTTATCTTCCCCAGGGGAAGAGCCCTAGCTCTCTCCCCGCAGGGAAGAATATATATTAGATATATTCTATCCGAACTCAAAACACCCCTCAAACCCGCAGAAACCCTCGGTTTTTTGGGTTTTGCGTCGGGTGTAAGGTACGCAGGTTTCGGGTGCATGGTACGCAGGTTTCGGGTGCAAGGTACGCAGCAACCTATGTTGAGGTGCGTACTTTACACCCGAGGATGTTACCTCAAACCGCGCACTAAACACTGTTAATCCCAGGTCTGGTAATCTCAAAAGTTGATCCGTTTAGCTCAATCTTCCACCCGATTTCTCGGAGGCTCTTGAACCCCTCGATCATCTCGATTCGTCGGTTATACTCTGTCTTT
>NZ_LAJY01000624.1 GCF_000963705.1 Elstera litoralis
TTGGTGCCAATCGGTATACTCCGGCGTAATCCCCGCCCGCAGAATAGCATTGCGGATACATTCCGTAATCATATTGGCCCAATAGGCGCGAAACGGCGTGCCGAGGAAGCCCGCTTCCAAATCGCAGTCGATAAAAAAAGCCCGGCTTATCGTTGATCGTGCCGGGCGGAGGGATGTCGAAAGGGTTCGGCACGACCAGCGTCGTGTCGGCGTCGCGTAAGCGATCCATGTGGAAAACTCCTAATTTTAAAGGGGAATAGCTAGAAGCAGCGATCCGGGTCGCGGTTCTGGCAGAAGCTCGACCCATACCGGAAGAAGACCGAGGTATGGGCGGGCTTGAGGCGCTGGAACAGGCATTCGAGCATGGCTTGCGCCTCCGCGAGGCTCACGCCGTCTTCAAGCTCGACGCAGCGGATATGCACCACCCAGGCGCAGCAGCACCCGGCGCGATGCCCCGCCCGCAGGCAGCCCGCGCCCAAGGGAAACGGCTCTTCGATCTGCACGTCGAAGCCTAAGAGGGCAGCGAGATCGATGAAATAGCTCGGGCTTGCGCCGCCCACGGCATTCTCGGTGGCGACGATGCGCTGACGGCGCGCATCGAGCCCCGTCACTTTCGGCATGCAGATATCGGGCAGGCCGAGCCAGCGCTCCCACCGGCTTAAAAGTTCGACCAGCGCGCGCGGGTCGAGTTCATCGAGCAGGCGGCAGACGCGCTCTTCCAGCGTGATCGTGCCGGGTGTGCTGGGGAGCGCCAAGGTCGCCGCGATGGCTTCCATCAGCTTCACCTGCACGCTGTCGGGGTCGCGCGGCCAGACCTCGCCGCGCGGAAGAAGCTGCAACAGCAGGTGCAGATAATCGTCGAGGCCAAGGCCGCAGACGGGTTTGAGGATGGGGCTGGGGTCGGTCCAGCGTTTGATAAGGCAGCGGCAAAAGGCCGAGGGGGTGAGAACCGCCATCGGCTTAAACCCAAGTAACATTGCCGAAGACCGGCAGTTGTTCCGGCCCGATCATCACATTTGCCGCAGGGCTGAGCGGCACATGGTCCCACTCGCCCGCCGCAATCGAAATCGCCTCGCGGACGTGGCTGACCAGCAGCGGCAGGCCGGGCGCGCCATCGCGCAGGATCATATCTTTCAGTTCGGCGATAATGGCGCTGCGCACGTCGGGAATCGCCGCATTGCTCTCGGGCACCAGCGATTGAATCACAAAATCGACCGGCACGGGATTGGGGGCTTTGACGATCACCATCGCCGTCACCGGGCGGCGGCTTTCGAGATGGGCTTGGACATTGGCCACATCCTGCGGCAAGGGAATGCCGTTGGGGTAGCTCTCGTCCATCGTGAACAGCACGCGCACCTGACAGGGCGGGATCACCCGCACCCAGGCGCGCGTCACCCCCGGCACTTCCAAGGCCCAGGCGATATATCATGGGCCGCGCCGCCGTGGGGGGCGCGCTGAACCCGCGCCCGCAGCCGGGCGCGTAAAGACTCGTCGCTCTCGATCTCGCACCGCCGCCGAGGCCCAAGGCCCCGACCGTTCCCGCCGCCGCGACGCCTGCGACCGGCGAGACAAAGCGAAGCTCGGTGCCCGGCCCAGCATTGCCCGCCGCGCCCAGGGTGAGCGCTTCCACCGAAACCGTCCCCGTCCCACCGGAGCCGATTAACGCGGCTTGTTCGACCGCATATTCCACCCGATCCCCGCGCAGCAACCGTGCGCCGGCGGGGATCACCGAACCCGATAGGCCCGTCACCGTCACGCTGCCGCCTGCCGGGGTTGCGGGCTTCCGCAACAGCCCACGCCAGGCCGCGTGCCGTTCCAGCACTTCGCCCGTCGCCCGATCCGGCAGCACGGCTTCGGCGATGCCGTCGAGATAGCCATAGACCTCGTGCAGCCCGCCCGCGAGCACGGCGGCGATGACCGACAGATTATTCCAGCGCAAGCGGCTATCGGCCCCCGGCAAGCGCGCGTTAATCTCAGCTTCGGCCTGACGCAATAGGTCATCGATGGCCGGGCGCATGAGGCCCAAAGAATTAGCGTTCGGCATTCTCAGCCTCCCGTAAGATCGAAATTGAGGGATGTCAGCGAGAAATCGACGCGGGTGCTGTCGAAGGTCACGGCCACCTTGGCCCCCGGCGGCGGCGCACCGGAGCCTTCCGCAGGCAAGCAGAACTCGATGCCCTGCCACGCCCAATCGAAGCGAATGGCGAAATTGGCCTTCTTCGGGCGCGTGAGCTTGATCTCCAGCGCCAGCCATTCCTCGCGCGGAATGAAGGCGTTGACCTTCACCCGCTCGGCGACGCCATCCTCGACCAGCCAGGCCAGCGCCTCGTCGGCATAGAGCTTGGCCCGGCTGGTCACCGAGGGCATCTGCTTCTCGCGCGACAGCAGCCAGAGCCGCGAGCCAATCGGCTGCGGCAAAAAACTATCCGCCCACCAACCGCGCCGGTCGCCCGACAGCCGAATGGGCTCGGCCAACCCTGGCCCGGTGAGATCATCGGGCAGCACATCGTCATCGAGCGCGCGGCGGTGGGTGAAGAGGGAGATTAAAACGGAGGTGAATAAATCACACTCCGCCAGCAGCGCCGGGGGCAGCAAAGCCCAGTCGCCGCGAAACCGGGAAGTGTCCCAGCGCGTTGTAATGTCGGGCATCAAAAGCCTCATGGGTGAGTAGAAGAAATTAAATCCGGCAGAGCGAGCGCGTATTGCGAATCGTGACGCCGCAATAGGCGGCCTCGTTGAACTTATCCCACTGGCTGCGGGCATCGGCCGTTACGCCGCTGGGCAGGCCGGTGATGTTCAGATCGATGGTCAGGCGGCGCAAATCATCGGCAGGATGATCGGCTTTTGTATCCAAAGGCGGGGTGCGCGGGGTCAGCGGCGGGAGCGGTTCGACCGCCGAACGCCCGCCCCTCCCCATTAACCCCTCCAGCAGCGAGCCGCCGC
>NZ_LAJY01000625.1 GCF_000963705.1 Elstera litoralis
GTCGAGGCCAACATATTGGCCCCGAATCAGCCCCATAACGATTACTTCGCCGTCGATTGCGGCGGTGATCTGCTCGGGGTGCCACCCCACACGCGTGTCGAGGGTTAGGGCGTCAGGGGGCGTCATGGTTCAGGCTCTGCTTTCACGGTTTCACACTACAAGCGTCTTAAGTACCGAAAGCCTATCGGTGTATCCACATGTTTACGGCGAAGCGCCGGTCGGCGAAAGCGCGGCTTGAGCAGGTCAGGCGTTGCACCGAATGCGGGGCGATGGATGGGAAAGCGGCCAGCCGATTATGATCGGGGGCGATATCCTGCGTCGCGGTGCCGCCTAAGGCGTGAAAGCGCAGGGCTCCCCCGGTAAAGGGCCGGGGCTGGCGGTTCAGATAGAGAACCAGCGTCAGAACGCGCGGATTGGGGCGCTGGTTCACCACCACGAACGTATCGATATGCTGCTGAAAATGAGCCCCGTCGCCGTGGGCGGCCAGTTCGATTTCAACCCGGCTGGCGGTGAAGGCCGGAATTCCGAAGCGGGCCGCCAAACCGGGCGCGGCGGCAAGGGCCGCCTCCGCCACCGGGGCGTGAAAGGGGCCGAGATGCTCCAGGACCGAAACCTGCCGAATGGTGTCATCCACCATGATTGTTCCGTTGTGCAGAATGGAGCCCGAGCGGAACTGACCCTCGTTGCCGATGGCATAGCCCAGCACCCCATCGGCCAGGGCGGCGGGCAGCCAGGACTCTTGCGTGTAATGCGGCAGGAAGCGGCCATTTCCGGTTGGGGGCGCAGCCCTCATGTCACGAACACCGAAATCGGTTGATACTCGGGCATCTGTTGCCCGCCAGTGACAAGCTCGCCCTGGCAGCGGCTCCAGGCGTGGGCGAGCAGTTTACCGTCCGCGTCTTTCGTAACGCCGAAATGAACCTGCACCGCAAGGCCCCGGCGGCGCAGCATCAGGCGGCGGCGACCGCTTGCTGGAGGCAGACGGCCCGGAACGGGGCAACCCCAGCGGCCCGGCGCACGGCATCCCGAACCTGACGGATCGTCGGCACCGCCGTAGCTTCTT
>NZ_LAJY01000626.1 GCF_000963705.1 Elstera litoralis
GATTTTTCATCCGCAGCGCCATTTCGGTCTTGGTTGCGTCTGGGTCGGGGGCGGAGGAGCGAATAGGATTTTCCCGCGCCCAAATCGCGGCGGTTTCATTCATCATTGCATTGGCCTCTCTGATTGTGGGGGCCTTCGACCCGTCAGAGAAGCGTTCGACGGTCAGGCCTTCGACATTCGCTTCAATCCAATCGGCAGCCTGCTTCGGGCTGCGCGTTGCTTGTGCGACGGCAACGCCATCGACAATACTGGGATTGAGGTAGGCCATCCCGCCATCCTTATAGAGATAGCCGACGACCGAACCGTCTTTAAGAAGCAGCCCGTAAATTGGCTGATTGGGCGTGTCGCGACGTGCAGCCTCGGCTATGACCTCGCTGTCGCCGCAGTATCCTCGTCCTGCATTTTCTTTAGTTCTGCACTAAAATCTTTGATAACGACGTTGGGGCGGGTCTTGCCCTCAGTTGAACTGATTGCTGAGGGGTTGGGTGTTCCAATAGGGGGGAGCATGGTTTCATCCTTTCCCGGTGCGCGCCCTTTTACGCGGATTGATCGGTCTTGAACCATTTAAGGTTCTGCTGCCAGCGGGCCGCCGTGGTATTCTGGCCTATCATGGTTTCGGCTTGGACACGGGTCGGGGCTTTTTGGCCGGTGCCATAGCGCTGAACCTTTGCGCCTTGGGCTTCGAACCAAGCGGCGCGCAGGGCGGCGAGTTCGGTGGGGGAAGGTGGCTTTCCGCTCGCAGGCTGAGCTTCACGCGCCAAACGCTCGGTATCGACGCCCTTCAGGGCCGTAACGCCGCCCTCAGCATCGATGAGGCCGATGACCTGACCATCGTGCTCGACCAATCCGTAAATGGGCTGCGCCAAGCGATCAAGCCCTTGCAGGGCACGCGTTACCCAACTTGGCTTTTGTTCAGTATCGGCTGAGGAGACTGTATTTTTTGTTCCGACGCCACGGCCATTATCAACCATGTAACTTGCTTGAATCGCGGTTGGCACTTTTTTCTCCCGCCGAAAATTTCTTGACGGTAATGCCGCTCATATTCTTTTCAATCCAATCAGACATTTTCTGAGGATTTTGAAAGCCTGTCGATTGGGCAATATCGAAAA
>NZ_LAJY01000627.1 GCF_000963705.1 Elstera litoralis
CCCGTGCCAGCGTGGTCAGCGGCCCCTCGCGCAGCCAATAATCTGGCGGCAGAGCGCCCGCCCCATCCTCGCCGACGACACCCGATTGATCGAGCGTTTCCACTCGCCCGCGCGCCACCAACTCGATTTCATCGAGCGGTTCGTGAATATAGAGGCTATGGACAAGGTTCCGGTGCCCGTCGCGCCAGGGGAACAGATCCCCCGGTGCCTCCACCGCCCAGGCGTGCACCTTCTGGCCCCCGCTGTTTCCAGGGGATAGGCGCAGATACTGCACCGCCGTCGTCGGTCCGTCGAACCGATAGCGGGTGCGATGCGTGATATCCAGGATCAGCCGGGAAGCCATCATGACGGCTCCTTGTCGCTAGAGGGGGGTTAGGGGTTGATGAGGTAGTTCCGGGTGATCTCCGCGCCTAAGGCATTGTTCTTATCGATGAACTCGACCAGGAACTCGTGCAGCCCCCGTTCGAAAATATCATCGACCTTCCCGTAGCGCAGGCCCGACGCCAGAACCCCGCACAAACGATGACACTCGTGCCGCGTCCCGTAAATCCGGGCCAACGCATCTAGATTGTCCATGATTTGAGTTAAGCAAAAGTGCAGAGAGCGCGGCAAATCGGAGCGCAAAATCATCAATTCCGCCACCCGCCACGGCAGTACCGCGCTGCTGTAGACGCGGCGATAGGTGCGCAGTGCGTTGATGCAGTTGAGAATTTCCGTCCATTGATAGTAATCGACCCCGCCGCCGACCTTCTCGCCCTGGGGCAACAGAATATGATACTTGGAATCGAGAATACGGGCGGTATTGTCGGCGCGCTCGATATAGGTGCCGAGAGAGAGGAAATGATAGGCCTCGTCGCGCAACAGCGTGGTTTCACACGCCCCCGCCACGAGAATCATCTGACGCTTGGTCCAATCCAGGAAATCCTGAATATTGGCCCCCGTCAGCGGCTTATCCAGCTTCTCGCGCAGTTGAATCGAGGCCTCGTTGAGATATTCCCAAACCGAAACCGTGAGATTATTCCGCTCCGAGCGG
>NZ_LAJY01000628.1 GCF_000963705.1 Elstera litoralis
TCGGAATCGTAACTATCGGAAACGCGCAAAACCGGCGTGCCCGCCTGGGAATACCAGCGCTCGAACTGGAGCAGATCGACATCATTGGCATCCGCCATCGCCGCGCGGAAATCGTCGCAGGTGACGGCCTGGCCGTCGTGGCGGGCGAAATAAAGGTCCATCCCGCGCCGGAAGCCCTCGGCCCCCAGGAATGTATGGTACATGCGCACCACTTCCGCGCCCTTATTATAGACTGTTGCGGTATAGAAATTATTGATTTCAAGGTAGGAATCGGGCCGCACCGGGTGCGCCGTCGGCCCGGCATCCTCGGGGAACTGGCTGGCGCGTAAGCCCCGCACGTTGGAAATCCGCTGCACCGCTGCCGAATTCATATCCGCCGAAAACTGCTGATCGCGGAAGACCGTCAACCCTTCCTTCAAGGAAAGCTGGAACCAATCGCGGCAGGTAACGCGGTTGCCGGTCCAATTATGGAAATATTCATGGGCGATGACGGCTTCGATGCCCTGATAATCTAAATCGGTTGCGGTTTGGGCGTCGGCCAACACATATTTTGTATTGAAGACGTTCAGCCCCTTATTCTCCATCGCCCCCATATTAAAATCGCCCACGGCGACGATCATATAAATGCCGAGATCATATTCGAGGCCGAAAACTTCCTCGTCCCAGGCCATCGCGTGTTTCAGCGATTCCATCGCGTGCCCCGTCTTGGCGGCATCCGCTGCGCGCGTCCAGATTTCGAGCGCGACGGTCCGCCCGCTGCGGGTGGTGAAACTATCGGCGCTTTTCACCAGATTTCCGGCAACCACGGCGAACAGATAGGCAGGCTTGGGGAAGGGATCGTGCCAGACGGCAAAATGTTTCCCGCCCTCCATCGTTCCGCTTTCGATACAATTACCATTCGACAGTAGAACCGGGTAAGTCGCCGTATCAGCAATCAGACGGACGGTATAGACCGACAGAAGATCGGGCCGGTCCAGCCAATAGGTGATCTTGCGGAAACCTTCCGCCTCGCATTGGGTGCAGAGCATATCGCCCGAAGCGTACAGGCCTTCCAACTCCAGATTGGCGCTGGGATCGAGCGTGACGACGCTCACCAACTCGCCGCTTTCCGGTGGCGCGAGCAGCAGCAAGCCCGCGTCGGTCAGCCTATAATCCTGGCCTTCCACCAGCGCCGCCCCATCGAGCGCGAGGCTTTCCAAGGTCAGATTGCGCCCGTGTAATAGCAAAGCCTCGCCCGGCTGATACACCTC
>NZ_LAJY01000629.1 GCF_000963705.1 Elstera litoralis
GCCGTCTTTATCGATGAAATTGAACGGCGGGTAAGCGCCTTCGGTGCCCAACCGCAGCGTTTTTGCGCTTTGCGCATAGGCGCCCGAGGTGAGCGCCACGCCCAAGGTGGCCAAAGCCAGTACAATCTTCTTCACGGTCACTCTCCCAAGTTCCAACGTAAAACCAAATCCTGTTCGGGATTCTATCCCTTGAGCGATGACGACAGGAATTGTCGGCACCGATCCGATTTGGGGTTGCCCAACACTTCTGCCGGGGTCCCCTCTTCTTCCACCCGCCCTTGATGCAGGAAGACCACCTTATTGGAGACCTCCCGGGCGAATCCGATTTCGTGGGTCACGACCAGCATGGTGCGCCCTTCGGCGGCCAGATCGTGCATCACTTTTAAAACTTCCCCGACAAGCTCGGGATCGAGCGCCGAGGTTGGCTCGTCGAACAATAGGGCGTCCGGGTCCATTGCGAGCGCGCGGGCGATGGCGACGCGCTGCTGCTGCCCGCCCGAAAGCTCCAGCGGATACCCATCCTTCTTGGCAATCACGCCGACCTTTTCCAGCATCGCCTCGGCTTTGGCGATGGCGGCCTTGCGGTCCATCCCCAGAACATGAATCGGCGCTTCGATGACGTTTTCCAAAACGGTCATATGCTGCCACAGATTGAACTGCTGAAAAACCATCGCGAGCTTCTGGCGCAGCCGCTCCACCTGGCGTGGATTGGCCGGAACGCGTAGCCCGCGCTTGGTGGTCATCTCGATCACCTCGCCCTTGACCGACACAATGCCGTCGTCGGGCGTTTCCAGCAGGTTGATGCAGCGCAGAAAGGTACTTTTGCCCGAGCCGGAGGAGCCGAGAATAGCGATGACATCATGGTCGCGCGCTTCAAGGGAAATACCCTTCAGCACCTCCAGCGTACCGAAGCGCTTGCGCAAATCCTTAATTACAATTGCCTCCGCCGGAAGGGCGGATGCCGTGCGTGCGTTGGTCGCCGGTTCCATCTCGGTCATCGTCACCCTGTTCACGCTCCCGTCATCATCATGTCTCTATCACAGCGCTTCCAGCCCCCGAGTCAAGCCGGGAAACTCGGTGCAGCCCGCTTTGGCTTAGGCTGAGCAGGAACTGCCCAAGCAAGAAAAATACCAAAAACGAAACCGTCGCATCTCAAGTCAAAGCGCTGGGG
>NZ_LAJY01000063.1 GCF_000963705.1 Elstera litoralis
TTCCAGGCGGGGCGGTGGTAATAACCCATCACGAAGCGCCCGAGCGTGCCGCGCCCCATGATCTGATTGATCTGCATAACTTCGATGAACAGAACGACGAAGAAGAACGAGAAAAAAAATCGACAGCATCGTCAGCGGCTCATAAATGTCGCGCGGATCGACGACGCGGATGAAGCCGAAAAAATGGGCGACGCGCTCACCCAGCTTGCTGTATTCGAGGGCAAGAACCAGCCCACCGTAGAGCGGTGCCTTGACCAGCAGCGTCACCACAAAGGAGGCGCGACGCAGGCGAAGCCCCCAGGGGGTGCGGGCGAAAAATATCTCCATCCCGCCGATGCCCGTGGCGATCAAGCCGCCGTGGACAATGCCAATGAACGGGCCGATGAACAGGGCCGCGACGAGCGACGGTTGATACCCCTGGCTGATGATGGCCCCAAAAATCGCGCCAACCGTTGCGCCAGCGGCAACGACTTTGAGGAACCGCCGAACCCGTTGCCAATCCGCTTCCCGCATGGCGCTTCCTTTATTGCTGCGTCCGCCTTAAGCTCTTCAGTCGCCTCGATCCCCAGCAGCGACTGCGCGAATTTTTCAGCGTCGAAGGGGCGCAGATCGTCGGCTTTTTCACCAATGCCGATGGCGTGGACGGGCAGGCCGAATTTCTCCGCCAGCGCCACCAGCACGCCGCCCTTGGCGGTGCCGTCGAGTTTGGTGAGCACGAGGCCGCTGACCTGCACGAGATTGCGGAAGACCTCTACCTGACTATGGGCATTCTGGCCGACAGTGGCATCGAGCACCAGCAGCGTATCGTGCGGCGCACTCGGCTCGATTTTACGCATCACGCGCAGCACTTTGGCGAGTTCGTCCATGAGCTGCGCCTTATTGTGCAGGCGGCCAGCGGTATCGATCAGCAGCAGATCGGCCCCCGCAGCGCGGGCTTCGGCGATGGCATCATAGGCGAGGGCGGCAGCATCGGCCCCTTCGGGACGGAAGATGACCGGGCAGCCTGTCCGCTCGCCCCAAATCTTCAACTGCTCGACGGCAGCGGCGCGAAAAGTATCGCCCGCCGCCAGCATGACCTTTAAGCCCTGCTCGCGGTAGAATTGCGCGAGCTTGCCGATGGTCGTGGTCTTGCCCGAGCCATTGACGCCGACCACCAGCACCACATGGGGGGCGCGGCTGGCATCGATAACGAGCGGTTTCGCCACTGGCTCCAGAATCCGCGCGATTTCTTCGGCGAAAACTTCGCGCACTTCCCGGTCGCTCACGTCTTTGCCGAAGCGGGTTTTGCGCAGGTGCTTGATGAGATCGCCGGAGGTTTTTACGCCCAAATCGGCGGCAATCAGCAGCTCCTCCAGCTCCTCCAGCACCTCATCATCCAGCTTGCGCTTAGTGAAGATCGCCGAGATGCCCTCGGTGAGCTTGGCGGAGGATTTGGACAGGCCGCGCGTGAGGCGCTTCAGCCAACTGACTTTTTCCTCGGTCATGCCGCTTCTCCGCGCATCTGTTCGCCCTCGCGCGCCAGCAGGCGGGCGTGCACCCGTGCGCCGGGGGTGCCAGAGACGCCAATGACCGGCACGAAATGGCGCGTGCGCCCCAAGTTCACGTCTTCCAGCAGAATTTCTTCCACCCGGCCCGCTTGGCTATCGAGATAGCGGCTCAAGGCCGCCTCCCCCACCGCCCGCAGCTCAGCAGCGCGGGCTTTGATGACCGGCCCCGAAAGCTGCGGCATTTTCGCAGCGGGGGTACCGGGGCGCGGTGAGTAGGGGAAGACGTGGAGGTAAGTTAGATGTGCTTCCGCAACGATCCGCAGAGAATCTTGAAAATGGTCGTCAGTCTCGGTCGGGAACCCGGCGATCAGATCGGCCCCGAAAACCGTATCCGGGCGCAGGCGTAGGGCTTTTTCCGCCACCGCAATGGCATCGGCGCGCAGGTGGCGGCGCTTCATGCGCTTTAGGATCAGATCGGCCCCAGCCTGAACGGACAGATGCAAATGCGGCATCAGGCGCTCTTCCTCGGCCAGTGCGGCCCAGAGATCTTCGTCAATCTCGACCGGATCGAGGGAGGAGAGGCGTAGGCGCGGTAACTCCGGCACCAGCTTCAACACGCGGCGCACCAGCATGCCCAACGTCGGGGTGCCGGGCAGATCATGGCCGTAGGAGGTGACATCGACGCCGGTCAGCACCACTTCCGCATAGCCGTTTTCGACGAGGCGGCGCACCTGCGCCACGACTTCCCCAGCGGGCACCGAGCGCGAATTACCGCGCCCGTAGGGAATAATGCAAAAGGTGCAGCGGTGATCGCAGCCCTGCTGGACCTGCACAAAGGCCCGCGCGCGCCCATCAAAGCCTTCGATGAGGTGTTGGGCGGTTTCGCGCACTTCCATAATATCGTTTACCGAAACCCGCGCCTCGGCGGGATCGACGCCCCAGGCTTCGGGCTTCAGCTTCAGATCATTGCCGATGATCCGGTCGATTTCCGGCATCTCGGCGAATTTGGCCGTGCTCACCTGGGCGGCGCAGCCGGTAACGATGATGCGGGCATCGGGATTATCGCGCCGGGCCTTGCGGATGGCTTGGCGCGCTTGGCGCTCGGCTTCCGAGGTGACGGCGCAGGTATTGAAGATGATCGCATTCCCCTCGCCCGCTTTGGTGGCAAGGTCGCGCATCACTTCCGACTCATAGGTATTGAGGCGGCAGCCGAAGGTAACGAGTTGCGGTCCGGTCACACGAAGCGCTCCAGGGCAAGATCGCCCACGAACTCGCCGAAAAAGCTGGTGGCGATGGGGCCGGTCATCAGCACATGGCCATCGTCCGCGCGCCATTCCAGCGTGAGATCGCCGCCGTCCATGCTGACCACTAGGCGCCGGTCGGTCAGCCCACGCCGGATCGCGGCAACGGCGGCGGCACAGGCCCCCGACCCGCAGGCGCGCGTAATGCCCGCGCCGCGTTCCCAAACCCGAAAGCGGATATGATCGCGCGCCAACACCGACACGAGGCCGATATTCGCCCGTTCCGGCACCAGCGGGTGATGCTCGGCCTGCGGCCCCCAAGTGGCGAGATCGACCGCCTCGGCGTCGGGTACGAAGAAGGTAATGTGCGGATTGCCCATATTGGTGGCGACGCCATCGCTGAGCGGCCCCAGGGTCATCGGCACGTGCAGTGTATCGACGGCGCGTGCGAGCGGGATGGCGTCCCACGCCAGCCGCGCCGGCCCCATATCGACCGTGACGACATCGGTATCGACCCGCTGCGCCGGAAGCAGCCCGGCGAGGGTTTCGATCACGACCGCGCCGCGCCCTTCGGCCTGCATAGCGATATGGGCGATGCAGCGGGTGGCATTACCGCAGGCCCCCGATTCCGACCCATCGGGATTGAAAATGCGCATAAACAGGTCGGCGCGCCCGTCGCTGGGCGGCTCCATCACGATCAACTGATCGAAGCCCACGCCCGTGCGCCGATCCCCGACCGCGCGAATCCAATCGCGGGGTAGTTCCAGCGGTGCTCGGCGGCCTTCGAGAATGACGAAATCATTCCCCAGGCCGTGCATTTTTAAAAACGGCAGTCCCATGCACAACCCCTAATCGGAATGGCCGGGGGAATCAATGACCGCTCAAGCGCGCGGCCCTGCAAAAAGCGCGACCCTGAGAGATTGAGCGCGATACTGCGGGTCCGGCACAAATTATCGTCCCGTGCCATCCGGCACCACACGCCACACTTTGTTACCCACATCGTCGGCGACCAGAAGCGCGCCGCGCCGGTCAATCGCCACGCCCACGGGCCGTCCCATCGCCTGATCCTTGGCGTTGACGAACCCTGTCAGAATATCTTGTGGATCGCCCGAGGGTTTGCCGCCCGCGAAAGGAACAAAGATGACCTTGTACCCCGAGGGCGGTTCGCGGTTCCACGACCCGTGCTGACCGATAAAAGCACCGTTCTTATACGAAGCGGGAAACAGCGCGCCGGTGTTGAAGGTCAGGCCAAGCGAGCCGGTATGCGCCCCCAAGGCATAATCCGGCACAATGGCGCTTACCACCAAATCGGGGCGCGCAGGCTGGGGCCGCGCGTCGACATGTTGGCCGTAGTAGCTATAGGGCCAGCCGTAAAATCCCCCGTCCCGGACCGAGGTCATATAGTCGGGCACCAGATCGCTGCCGATTTCGTCGCGCTCGTTGACCGCCACCCACAGCGCGCCCGTCTCGGGCTGCCACGCGAGGCCGTTGGGATTGCGCAGGCCCGACGCGAAAAGGCGAACTTTCTGGGTAGCCAGGGTGATTTCGAGCACCGCCGCCCGGTTTTCCTCGGCGGCCATGCCATTGTCGCCCACATTGCTGTTGGAGCCAATTGTTGCAAACAGGCGCGTTCCGTCCGGGCTGGCGATAATATCCTTAGTCCAATGGTGGTTGATTGGCCCTGCGGGCAAAGCAACGATGGTTTTCGCCGGTGCGGTGATGCGGGTTGCCCCCGTCTCATAGGGGAAGGCAACGATGGCATCGGTATTGGCCACGTAAAGCGTTGCGCCGATCAGGGCCATGCCAAACGGCGAATGCAGGTTTTCCAGGAAGAGTGTGCGCGTTTCAGCGACGCCGTCGCCATCTGCATCGCGCAGCAAGGTGATGCGGTCGGCGCTGGGCACGCCTGCGCCGGCCCGCGCCATGACCAACCCCATCACCCAGCCTTTCAGACTGAACCCCGCATCGGGCTTAGCGGGTGCATTGCTTTCGGCGACCAAAACGTCGCCATTCGGCAGAACATGCAGCCAGCGCGGATGATCGAATCCCTCAGCAAATTCCGTGACTTTCATCCCATCGACCGCAGTCGGCGTAACCCCCTTGGGCCAGCCGACCGCAGGCGCAATATGGACGGTCGGGAACAGGCCGGGGTTTGGGGCTGGCAGGGTAGGCGTCGGACCATATCCGGCGGCGGAACTGACCGTCGCTTGCTCGCAGGAACTCAGGACCAGGACAGCCGATCCCAAGGCAGCGGCAGCGGCGACAACCGCAAACAGGATTTTTGACATTGCCGACCCTCGAATCAGAAGGGGCCAGCGACGGGTGTCGCTGGCACAATAGCATTTAACGCGTCAAAGATCAGTGATGATGCTCGGGCAGCGCCTTGATCTGGTCTTTCGTCCAGGCCGTTGTTGCGTGCACGTCGCCGTCTTCATCGCGCATGAAGGTGAGTTGGGTTGCCGTCAGCGCGACGGGTTTCGCGCCCAAGCCAAGAAAGCCGCCGACATCGACGATCACTTGGGTGCCCGGCCCCATCCCGTGTACATGAGAAACGGTGCCGATCTTTTCGTCGCCCGGCCCATAGACCGTGGCATCCATCAGGGTCGCTTCATTCAGCTCGCTATCGACAAGCCGCGTATGCGTTGCATGATCCATTTTGAATAGTCTCCTTCGGGTTCGTCACCATCGCACTGACTCGGACTAACAACGCACCAGGGCGGGTTGCGTTCCCCAGCGCTTTTCGCAGAAGCCAAGGGGGGCGCCGGAAACCGGCCTGCCCGATCTTGCGGTATCGCGGCACGGCGGCTTGCGGTACATCTGCTCGCAGATCCCGTCTCTCCTTGGGGAAGGCCGAATGGTCAATCTGACGCTCTCCAACCGCCGCCGCCGGTTTTATCTGTGGCTCGATCCGCGTTTGCCGACTGTGCGCAAGCAGGTGAGCCTGTTCGGCCGGATCGAAACGGCGGATGGGCAGGATGATCCAAGTTCCGTGGTGTTGACCGTCGCGGGTGCCCCCGCACCAACGCCGAGCGGGGTAGAGCAACCGGCGCAGCGGCGGATTCACCGGGCGGAAATCGTGCTGGAGAATTATCGCGCCACCCATCTGGCCGCCTATCCTGCCCGTGCGCGCGCCGCGCTGGTGTTCGACCGGCTGGAAGACGCGTGGCTCTACCACGATATGCACCGGGATGCCTTAAGCGGGCATGTGCTGAAACTGGCCGAAACGCGTGGGCTTTTCGCGGTCTCGCTGCATGATTCGCTCTGGACCGAAATTCTGGCGGGCTATGATAGCGAGGCGGTGGATACTTACGTCACCCGCGCCTATTGGGCCGGGGAAACCACCGTGGGGCGCATTCCGGACGGCGTGATTTTCAACCGGCTGCGGCGGCCCGAGCGGATTCCCGCGCTTGAAGGCTTGTTTTACGGCACATTGCGCTTTCCCGATCAGCAGTTAGAGCGCCATGATTTGCCGCGCCCAGCGGCCGTCCGCGCCCGGCTGGCGGCCTGGGGCGGCGGCGACTGGAATCTGGTGCATGAACCCGGCGAGGAAAGCGAGGCGGTGGCGCTCGACGCGTCTGACGCCAGTGAGGATGAGGAAGACGATCTCTTCGCCCATGAGGCGGAAGAGGATCCGGACGACGCGGCCCATCGACAGGTTTCGGAAATACCGAAAGCGCCCTAATCGCTCACGCGTTACGGCAAGCCCGGCGGGTAAGCGACGAATCGATAACAGAAATTTTAGAATCAACGCCTCGACAGCGTGAAAGCTCTTTGCTACGATTGTGTTACTGAAATGTCAGATGGGCCGTTGTGAGCCTTCTCCCCCTGGAGCGAGGCGCGCGGTTCGGAATCGGGACCGATCATGTGCCGTTGGCTTGCCTATACAGGATCCCCCCTGCGCCTTCATTCGCTGCTGTTTGAAGCGCAAAACTCGCTCATCAACCAGTCGCTCGCCTGCCAGCGCGGCAGTGTGGCGACGAACGGCGACGGGTTCGGCGTGGGGTGGTACGGCACGCAGGAAAAACCCGGCCTCTACCGCGACATTCGCCCGGCCTGGAACGACGATAATCTGCGCAGCCTGGCCGAGCAAATCGAAGCGCGGCTGTTTTTCGCCCATGTCCGCGCCTCCACCGGCACGCCGACGACGCGGCAGAACTGCCACCCGTTCCGCCACGGCAATTGGTTGTTCATGCACAATGGCCGCATCGGCGGCTATGATAAGCTGCGGCGCGATCTCGAATTCCGCATCGCCCCGCACCTCTACAACGACCGCATTGGCACCACCGACAGCGAAATCATCTTCCTGCTGCTGCTCGGCAATGGGTTGCTGACCGATCCGGCCCGCGCCTACCGCCAGACGATTGCCGATATCGAAAACGCGATGCAGGCCAATGGCGTCACCGAGCCACTGCGCTTCACCGCCTGCGCCACTGACGGGCAAACCCTGCACGCCATCCGCTATTCGTCGGACAATAGCGCGCCCTCGCTGTTCTACGCCCAAGGCCAAGAAGTGCAGGTCGAGAACGGCGCCTGCCATTTCCCCTGCGGCACGGGCGCGGTGCTGATTCTGTCGGAACCCTTGGACCGCGACGATGCCTGCTGGAACGAAGTGCCCGAAGGCTATTTCCTCACCGCCTCCGCCCATCGGGTTGCGCTGGAGCCGGTGATTGGGCGTGCAAAGATTAGCGCTGTGGCCTAGCGCCGCCGCTCTCCCCGACCATTCCTCTCTCTAAAATCGCAGAACCGATCCCGTCTCGGCGGGGGCGGTTGCACGCCTGTGCCCAAAAGAACCATTGATTCGTTATAATAGTTATATATCATAACATATATCGATGAACGAGGCCCAACCAATGAGCGCCTCGGCTTTGGGAGAGACGACACGATGAGCAGCCCTATTCCGGTCAGCGTTCCGCTTTTCATCAATGGCCAGCACGTCCCCGCCAGTACGGGGGCAGAGTTCGAGCGCCGTAATCCGCTCACGGGGGAAATCGCCAGCCGGGCGGCTGCCGCCAGCCTTGCCGATGTCGCAACCGCCGTTGCTGCCGCCGAAGCCGCCTTTCCCGCTTGGTCGGAGATGGGGCCAAGCGCCCGGCGTGGGCTGTTGCTGAAAGCCGCCGAAGCCCTTGTCGGGCGGGCGGAGGCTTTCGTTGCCGCAATGGCGACCGAAACCGGCGCAACAAAGGGCTGGGCGATGTTCAATGTCACCCTCGCCGCGAATATGATCCGCGAAGCCGCGTCGCTGACCACGCAAATCAGCGGCGAGGTGATCCCGAGCGATAAGCCGGGCTGCATGGCCCTGGCCGTGCGCCAGCCGCTCGGGGTGATCTTGGGTATGGCCCCGTGGAACGCGCCGGTCATTCTCGGCGTCCGGGCGGTTGCCACGGCGCTCGCCTGCGGGAACACGGCGATTTTGAAAGCCTCGGAACTCTGCCCGCTCACCCATAGTTTGATCGGCCAGGCTTTTGCCGATGCGGGGCTGCCGCCGGGGGTGCTGAATGTCATCAGCAATGCGCCGGAGGATGCCGCCGCGATCGTCGGCGCGCTGATCGATCACCCCGCCGTGCGCCGGATCAATTTCACCGGCTCCACCCGCGTCGGCAAAGTTATCGCCGCCCGCGCTGCCGCGCACCTGAAGCCGGTTCTGCTGGAATTGGGCGGTAAGGCCCCGCTGCTGGTGCTGGACGATGCCGATTTGGACGAAGCCGTGAAAGCCGCCGCTTTCGGGGCCTTCTTCAACCAGGGCCAGATTTGCATGTCCACCGAACGCATTATCGTCGATGCCAGCATTGCCGATGCGTTCGTCGCTAAATTCGTGGAAAAGGCGAAAACGCTCGTGGCGGGCGATCCGCGCGTCGGCGCTAGCCCCCTCGGCTCGATCATCGATCCTGTGGCGGTATCCGGCATTCAAGGCTTGATCGACGATGCCACCGCCAAGGGCGCAACGCTGCATCTGGCCGCCCCCGCCGCCGGAACGCTGCTATCGGCAGCGGTGCTCGATGGCGTGACCCCCGACATGCGGATTTACGCCGACGAAAGCTTCGGCCCGGTCACGACGATTGTTCGGGTGACGGGCGAGGACGAGGCGATCCGCGTCGCCAATGATACCGAGTACGGGCTGACCGCCGCCGTCTTCACCCGCAATATTGCGCGCGGGCTGAAAGTCGCCAAACGCATTCACTCGGGCATGTGCCACATCAACGGCCCCACTGTTCATGATGAAGCGCAAATGCCCTTCGGCGGCGTCAAGGCCAGCGGTTATGGCCGGTTTGGCGGTAAAGCCGGGATCGATGCGTTCACAGAACTGCGCTGGATCACGGTCGAAACCCTGCCCGGCCATTACCCGATCTAACCTTATACCCTCTCTTCAGAAAGCGGCACGCGATGACCAGCCCGGTTGCCTTTGACGTTGAAAATAATATCGCTTGGGTGCGGTTCAACCGCCCGGAGAAGCGGAACTGCATGAACCCGGCGCTAAACCGCCGGATGATGGAAGTGCTGGATGAGCTTGAGTATCGCGACGATGTGCGCGTGCTCGTGCTGTCCGGCGAAGGCACGTCCTGGTCCGCTGGGATGGATCTTAAGGAATATTTCCGCGAGACCGAAGCCAAGGGCATCGCCGCCACCCGCGCCGCTCAGCGCGACGCCTATGGGTGGTGGCGCCGCCTGCGCTGGTATCAGAAGCCGACGATTGCGATGGTCAACGGCTGGTGCTTCGGCGGCGGGTACGGCCCGCTCTTCGCCTGCGATTTGGCCTTTGCTGCGGAAGAAGCGCAGTTCGGCCTGTCCGAAATCAACTGGGGTATTCTGCCCGGCGGCGGGGCCACGAAAGTCGTGGTCGATTTACTGACGATGCGCGACGCCATGTACCACGCGCTCACCGGCGAAATGATCGACGGTAAAAAGGCCGCCGCCTGGAAGTTGGTGAATGAGGCCGTACCGCTCGCCGACCTCAAGGACCGCGTCACCGCCGTCGCCAATCTTCTCATCGCCAAGAACCCTGTGGCGCTGAAGGCAACGAAAGACGCCGTGCGCCGGGTGGGCGAAATGACCTACGATAATGCCGAAGATTATTTGGTCCGCGCGCAGGAAGCCGCCAATTCCTACGATAATGAAGGCCGCAAGGAAGGCATTCGCCAGTTCATCGATGCGAAAACCTATAAGCCCGGCCTTGGGGCTTACGACCTCTCCCAGCAAAAGTCCTGATCGATGGTCGGGGCGGTCGATGCGATTGGGCTGCACGCACGTCTGCGGCCCCAAGCGCTTGCGGTGGAAGATCTCACCCGCGCGCAAAGCTGGACCTATGGCGCGCTCAATCGGGCCGTCGGTCAATGGGTCGCGGCCCTTGCGGCGCGCGGCATTGGGCCGGGGGAGCGGGTGGCGGCGCTTGCCAAGAATGACGCGGGACTGCTCATTCTTCACCACGCCTGTGCGCGCTTGGGGGCGCTCTATGTGCCGCTCAATTGGCGCTTATCGACCGCCGAAATTACCAATCTGCTCGAAGATTGCCGCCCGGCCCTCTTGGTTGGGGATGGGTTGCTGGCAAGTTTAGGGAGCGCACCGGCTAGCCTTCCGCTCGCCACGCTGGCTGCTGAGGCGGACGCCCTCCCGCCGCGCCCGGAAGCGGCGTTCGACCGCACGCAGCCATCGCTGATTCTCTACACCTCCGGCACCTCGGGCCGCCCGAAAGGCGTGCTTCTATCCGAAAAGAACATCGAACAGACGGCAGTGAATTTCTCCGTCTTGGGGGAAGTCACCCATCACAGCCGGTTCCTCTGCGATGCGCCGATGTTTCATGTGATCGGGCTGATAACCAGCCTGCGCCCGGCCCTCTTGCGCGGGGGCGGGTTGCTGATTTCCGACGGCTTCATTCCAGCCCGAACGCTGGCCCGCCTCTCCGATCCGGCCTTGAGGATAAGCCATTACTTCTGTGTTCCGCAGATGGCGGCACTGCTGCGGGCCGAGGCAGGGTTTGATCCCGACCGCCTGCGCCATCTTACGGCGATTTTCACCGGCGGCGCGCCCCATCCGGCCCCGGCCATTCAAGCTTGGCTCAATGTCGGCATTCCCATCGTCGATGGTTTCGGTATGAGCGAGGCGGGTACCGTCTTCGGTATGCCCCTGGACCCGCAGATCATCGCCGGTCGCGCCGGTTCAGCCGGCATCGCAATGCCGGGAGTTCTGACGCGCCTCGTGACGGAGGATGGCGAAACCTGTGCCCCTGGACAGGTAGGGGAATTGCTGCTGAAAGGCGAGACCATCACCGCCGGTTATTGGCAGCGCCCCGAGGAAACCGCAAAAGCTTTTACGCCCGAAGGTTGGTTTCGCACCGGCGATCTTGCGCGGGCCGATGCGGAAGGCTTTCATTGGCTCGTTGATCGTAAGAAGGATATGTTCATTTCGGGCGGCGAGAATATTTTCCCGGCTGAAATCGAAGCCGCCGCCATCGCCCATCCCGAGATTGCCGAATGCGCCGCGGTCGGCCTGCCCGACGCGCGGTGGGGCGAAGTTGGGCATTTGTCCGTTGTTCTGAAAGCCGGTTGCACTCTCTCGGAGGAAGCGCTGCTGGCCTTCCTGGAAACCCGGATTGCCCGCTATAAGCTGCCCAAAACCATTCGCTTCGTGCCTGCGCTACCCCGGAACGGCGCGGGAAAACTGATTAAGGCCGAAATCAAACGGCACTTGTTGGAAGAGTAGCCGAAAACCTTCCGAGGCAATCGAGCGCATGGCGCTTTAGGCGATCTCCGGGTAATGCTACCGCCCAGCAATAACCGCAATGGCCGCTTTTTATGTCGAAACGCCTTGAGTCGGACTTAGACACATCCTTTATGGATGGTCTGATTGGTTATAATTTGCGCCGCGCCTATTTGGTGATTGCGCGTGATTTCGCCCAAAGCCTTGCTGGGGTCGATTTAGGGCCGGTGCAATTCACCATTCTAACGCTGATCGACGCCAATCCGGGGTGTACACAAAATATCATCGCCAAGGCGATTTCGATTAAGCGTACGAATTTCGTCGCCCTGCTCGATGGGTTGGAGGCGCAAGGGCTTGCCGAGCGCCGCCCCTCCCCGACCGACCGCCGCTCCCACGCTCTCTACCTCACCCACGCGGGCCAGACCATGCTCGCCGACCTGAAGCCGCGCATCATCGCCCACGAACAAAAATTCGCGGCGATTATGAGTAGCGCCGAGGCCGATTTGCTACGCGACCTCCTGGTTCGTCTGCGCCGGGTTGGGGCCGATTCAGCCGACGAGACCGAAATCTAGGCCACGCTCTGAATGAGATCGACGCCCAAGAACCGCTCCATGAGCGCAGGATCGGCGCTGACATCGGCGACCGAGCCCTGGTGCATAACCCGCCCGCGCTCCAGAAAAATCACCTGTTCGGCAAATTCCAAGGCGCGGTCAATCTGCTGTTCGACGAGGATAATGGTCATTTTCAGCGTCGTCAGCACCTGCATCAGTTGATCGCAAATCACGGGGGCGAGCCCCTCCAACGGCTCATCGAGCAACAGCACCGAAGGCCGCCCCAGCAGCGCCCGCGCCACGGAGAGCATCTGTTGTTCGCCGCCCGACAGCGCGCCACCGCCATTCAACCGCCGCTCCTTGAGGCGCGGGAACAGGGCATAGGCCTCCTCCAAATCCGCGCGGGGCCGCCCCTTAAGGCCGGTGACGAGATTTTTCCTCAACCGAGAGCGAGCGGAAAATATCGCGGGTCTGCGGCACATACCCCAATCCCAGCTCGGCCCGTCGCGAGGCTGATAAGGCGGTTAAATCGATTCCGTCTAAGGTGAGCGTGCCCGCATGCCGCCGGGTTTGCCCGACGAGGGTCGCGAGGGTTGTGGTTTTGCCGACGCCATTGCGCCCCAGGAGCGCAATTCGGCTGCCCGCCGGGGCCGAGAGGCTCACCCCATCGATAATCTGGGTCTGCCCATAGCCTGCCGTGAGGCCGCTGGCCTCCAAATGCCCTTTAGCTGCGGTCACGGGCTCTACTCCCCAAATAAACTTCGCGAACTTTTGGGTCGGCGGAAATCTCCGCCGCCGAGCCGCTGCACAGCACTTGGCCTTGCGCCAGAACGATGATGCGTTGGGCGAAGCGGAACACCAGGTCCATATCGTGATCGATCATCAAAACCGCGAGATCGGCGGGAAGCCGATCCAGGGCATCCAGAATACGGTGCGATTCGGAATGGGGGACGCCCGCCGCCGGCTCGTCCAGAATCAGCACTTTTGGCTTTAAGGCCAGCGCCAGGGCGATTTCCAGCAGCCGTTGCAGCCCATAGGCCAGGGCCGAGATGGGGGTTTCGGCGACAGCGGTTAGCCCCATCACCTCCAGCAAATCCTCTATCTCAGCCGCCGTCGCCGCGTCGGGCCGCAAACTGCCGAACAGGCGGAAGGTCTGCTTGCCCCGTTGCAGCAGCGCCAGATGCACATGCTCGCGCACGGTGAGGCTGGGAAACAGGCGCGCGATCTGGAACGAGCGGATCAATCCGCGCTGTACGCGGGCCTGGGGCGGCAGTTTGGTGACATCCTGCCCGTCGAGATGAATCGTCCCGGCGGAAGGCCGCAGCACGCCCGTCACGAGATTAACGAAGGTGGTTTTGCCCGCGCCATTCGGCCCGATCAGCGCGCAGCGTTCGCCCGATTGCAGGCTGATGTTGATATCCGCCGAAACCGCCAGCCCGCCGAAGTTCTTAGTCAGGCCCGCAACCTGCAACAGCGCGCTCATAGCGCCCTCCCGGAGATACGCTTGAGGAGTTTCTCGCTGAGCGCGGTAATGCCGCCCGGCGCGAATAGAACAATGCCAATCAGGAAAAGGCCGATGAACAGCATCCAGTGGAAGGGGTCGGTCGCAGCAAGAATATGATGGATGGTCATAAACGCCACCGTTCCAATAACCGCGCCATAAAGACGGCCCGTCCCGCCCAGCACCAGCATCACCACCGCTTCAGCAGATAGGGTAAACCCGAGGCTATCGAGCCCAACGATTCCCGTGGTCACCGTCGTCAACGCCCCCGCCAAGCCAGCGAAAGCGCCGCCGACGCCGTACATAACCACTAAATACCGGCGCGGGTTGCCGCCGAGCGCCGCAATCCGCAGCGGGTCCTCCTTCACGCCCCGGCAGGCAAGCCCGAAGGGCGAGCGCACGATGCGGCGCGCAATCCCATAGGCGACAATCAACACGGCCAGCGCGAAGAGATAGGAGGTGCGACCATACATATCAAAACGAAACAGACCGAAGACGGGGCTGGGATCGATGCCCGATAGCCCGTCGCTCCCCCCCGTCAACTCCCGCCATTTATTCGCCAGCGATTGTAGAAGTTGGGCGACGGCAATCGTCAGCATCAGCAGCGTCAGCCCGTGGGCGTGCAGAATCAGCGCGCCGGTCACCAGCGCAACCAGCCCTCCCGCAAGCGTGCCGATCAGCAGCAGCAGCAGCGGATCCTGAACAAAATGTACCGCTATAATCCCCGCCGCATAGGCCCCCGCGCCAAACAAGGCGGCGTGGCCCAGCGTCGCCACGCCGGCATAGCCCAGGACGAGATCGAGCGAGAGAATATACAGCGCCATTGTGGCGATACGGGTCAGAAGCCCCAAATCCTCGGGGAAAAGGAAATAGGCGAGAATGCCCGCGCCCAGCATCAACGGCAGCACGGCAGGTTCAGCGAACAGGCGGCCCCAATGGGCACGGCGATTTTCGAGCAAAGCGGGTAAACCCATCAAATCGCCTCTCATGCGGCCCTCCTATGGAAGAAGCCGTTCGGCCAGCGGAATAGAATGAGGATGAGGGCCGCCGAGAAAAAGAATTCCCCGAAGTTCGGCACAAGGTAGCGCCCGGCGGTATCAAGAATGCCCAAAGCCAGCGCCGCAACCACGGAGCCGAGAATACTGCCCGCGCCGCCAACGGCAACAACCGCTAAAAACAGCACAATGTAACGAATGGCGTAATAGGGATCGAGCGGGAGCAATTCTGCCCCCAGCACGCCCCCTAGCGCGGCAAGCGCGGTCGAAAGGGCAAAAACCGCCGTATAGAGCCGCTCGGTCCGAATGCCTAACGCTTCGGCCATTGCCGGATTATCCACCGCCGCCCGCAGCCGGATGCCGAAATTGGTGCGCTCCAGCAATGCCCATAGCCCCAGGATGGTGACGGCCCCGACGCCGATCACAAACGCGCGGTGGATTGGAATCGTCTTGGAGCCCAGGGAAACCGAGCCGCTCAAAATTTCGGGCAGCGGAACGCGCTTCACGGTCGGCCCGAAACCATAGTTCACAAGCGCAATAATAACGAAGGTCAGGCCGATGGTGAGAAGCACCTGCTGCAACTCGTTATTGCCGCCGTAGATGCGGCGATAGAGCAGCCGCTCTAACGGCAAGGTCACAATCACCGTCAGCAGGATTGCGCCGAGCAGGGCAACGCCATAGGGCAACCCGAGGCTTTGCATTCCATAGGAAGCGACATAGCCCGCGATCATGGCAAAGGCCCCATGCGCCAGATTCACCACGCGCATCAACCCCAGCATCACCGACAGACCAACTGAAATGATAAAGAGGATCGTGCCGTAGGCAACGCCGTCGACGGCGATCCCTAAGATTGTTTCCATTACGCTTCTCCCTGGAGGCACGCGCGGCCTGTGGGCCACGCGCAAGCCTCGGCCCTGTTTTTACAGCTATTTCAAAACGCCGGGATAGCCCCAATCGGGCTGATTGGGCAGAGTTTCAAACTGTGTGTTTTGCAGTTTTCCGTCTTTCTTTTCCGTCACGCGCAAATACACATTTTGGGTTACGTGGCGCGAGACCGGATCGATGGTCACGGGGCCGCGGGGGCTTTCCCACGACAGGCCCTTAATGGCATTGACGGCCTTAAGACCATCTTTTCCCCCCGCCGCTTCGATCATCTTGTAAATGGCATGAACGCCATCGTAAGCGCCGACTGAGAAGAAAGTGACCTTATCGGAACTGCCGAAAAGTTCCCGATGCTTGGCGAGAAACTGCTGATTGAGCGCCGAAGGATTGGCTTGGCTATAGTGGAAGGCCGTTTGAAGCCCAAGGGC
>NZ_LAJY01000630.1 GCF_000963705.1 Elstera litoralis
ATGTGTGAAAGTGACTAGATAAGATTAATCGACTATGCTATGCAATGTCTGCCGGGCAAAGTTTGCCGCCTCACCCAAGGGGCTGTGATACGGGTCCGGCGGCTCTTATCGCTTGCATGACAACGGTTTGTCAGCCACAAGTGTGTTAGAGCTTTCACCTGTTCAGCAGGACCCATTGGGGCGGAGTAGTGGTCATGTCGGCTGAGATGTATGAAGATGATGGTGCGGGCGGCGATCGTCATATGATGGGTCGCCGTCGCTTGAGCGGCAAAAAGCTGATGCTGTATATTTTGCTGCCGTTGCTAATTATCGCACTTGCGGTCGGGGGGCTCTATTTCTCCGGCATTCTGGGCAAGGTCCTGGGCAGTGTGGGGATTGGCGGCGCACCCGTAGCGGCGTCGGCACCGACGGGCAAAGAGGCACGTTCGTTGAACGTGGTCTATTACCCGCTGCCGGACCTCTTGGTGAACCTGCGCAGCGATACGCCGCGTCCGGCTTTCTTGAAGCTGAAAATCAGCTTGGAGTTGTCGAACGACGACGAGCGTAAGGAAGTGGAAAAGAAGCTTCCGCGTGTATTGGATACTTTCCAAACGTATCTGCGCGAGTTGCGTCCGGATCAATTGCAAGGGGCGCAAGCCATGTTCCGCCTTCGGGAAGAACTTCTGGCGCGCGTGAATGCGGTGATCCGTCCGATCCAAGTTAAAGAAGTTCTGTTTACCGAAATCGTGGTACAATAGCACCCTCTTTGGTGAGGGCGCGAACAGGCACGGAAGCTTCGCAAGAGGAGCGGGATGATGGGCGGTCCTTTGGACGATCAGGACGACGATCTGCTAGCTGCCGAATGGGCGGCTTTGGCGGAAGGCGACGCAGGCGGCGGCGACGATGATTTTGCATCGGCGGGCGGCGGCGGCGAAACCGGCGGCGCGCCTGCGCGGGTGCTGAACCAAGACGAAATCGACAGTCTGCTCGGCTTTGATGACGGGTCGGCGGGCGCTTCGGACGGGTCGGGCATTGCCGCGATCGTTAATTCGGCACTCGTTTCGTATGAACGTTTGCCGATGCTCGAAGTGGTGTTCGACCGTTTGGTTCGCATGATGTCCACATCCTTGCGTAACTTTACGTCGGATAACGTCGAGGTCAGCCTCGACAATATTACCTCGATCCGCTTTGGCGATTATCTCAACTCCATCCCGCTGCCGGCCATGCTGTCGGTATTCAAAGCGGAAGAGTGGGATAATTTCGGCCTGCTGACCATCGATAGCGCGCTGATCTATTCGATTGTCGATGTGCTGCTCGGCGGTCGCCGGGGCACGGCGGCGATGCGAATCGAAGGGCGGCCCTATACGACCATCGAGCGCACGCTGGTTGAGCGCATGGTTCACGTCGTGCTGGGCGATCTTTCGGCGGCGTTCGACCCGCTCTCGCCCGTAACTTTCCGGTTCGACCGGCTGGAAACCAATCCGCGCTTCGCCGCGATTGCCCGCCCGGCCAATGCGGCGGTTCTCGCCCGTCTGCGCATCGATATGGATGATCGCGGCGGGCGTCTCGAACTGCTGCTGCCGTATGCTACCTTGGAGCCGGTCCGCGAAATTCTTCTCCAGATGTTCATGGGGGAAAAATTCGGTCGCGACTCGATCTGGGAAAACCATCTCGCGGGCGAGCTTTGGTACACCGATGTCAGCATCGAAGCGACGCTCGAAGAAACCCCGTCCTATTTGCGTGAAGTTCTCGCGTGGGAGCCTGGAAATCAGGTCATCTTCAACTGCACGCCGGAAAGCCCGGTTATGTTGCGGTCGGGAGGCGTCACGATGTTCAAGGGCAAAGTGGGGCAGCGCAACAATCACATCGCGGTGAAAATCGAATCCCGCACTCAGAAGGACTAGTCCCGCGATGATGACCTTTGGATTTTATCTCAATGTAATTTGTCGCCCTCTTGCTGGTCGC
>NZ_LAJY01000631.1 GCF_000963705.1 Elstera litoralis
TGGTCGCCCACGCGGGCACCCTGCGCGCGGCTCTCGCCCTCGCGCTCAGCGAAGCCGGTGCCCCGCCCGCCGCTGAAAGCCGCCCAGAGCTTCACCCTCGATCCTTGGTCGCTGACCCGCATCGACGCCATCGGCCCCGGCTGGCGGATCGAGGGCGTCAACCGGCGCGCCTGACCTGTCGCCGAAAATTCTCTGGACTCGCCACGAATTCCCCCTTGCACCCCCCGCCCCCCGGCGATAATGTGCGCCCCGCATCGACAGGGGGATTGCCCTGCGATAACGATGCCGACTTAGCTCAGGGGTAGAGCAACTGATTCGTAATCAGTAGGTCCGCGGTTCAATTCCGCGAGTCGGCACCATTTTTTCCCAAGGAAAATCAGCGTTTTTAGGGCTTAGCGACGGAAACGGGCGCTCTATCCCATACCGCTATCTTCTCGTCGGATTTACCTAAATTACGCCTCTTGTCGCGACCGACCGTCCGCCGCACACTTAAGAATCCCGGCGCGCCGTATCACAGCTATTCCCCCCGAATCACCTAAGCTTTATGCTTATTTTAGGAAATTGGGTGCAGGATGGTTGGGTTATGACAAGTTTCTGGCACCGATTGGTCAATTTTTTTATGGTTCAGGAGCGGATTACCGTTCCTAAGCCGCGCGCCGTGAACAATTGTTCCGCCTGCCGGTTTTGGGTTGCGCCCGATAAAATCACGCAAAAGGAAGTTCCCTCAACCCGCGCGATCCAATGGGCCAAGGACAATGGCTTCGGGCGCTGCACGGCAAAAGCCGCCCCGGATCAGAATAAGGCCCGGGGCGAGACCAAGCGTTTCACGATGCCAACCGATGGCTGCGGCCAATACGCCAAGCGCCCCGAAACCGCACTGCCCGCCCGGTAAAGATCCCAGTAAAAAAGATTTTTTTGGGCTGTTGCCGTAGCACAACAGTCGAAATTCGGCCATGATCGGGCGTAATAGTCGGCAGGACAGCGCGAACGGGCTTTATCTTGGGCGGCATCGCCCCCACCTTCCTGTTCGACCCAACGACAAACAACGGTTTTGAGCCATGACAGCACCTCTTTCTTCTGTTTCCCGCTCCTCCTCGCCGTTGCGGCGCGCGGTCGCCGTTGCGGGGCTTG
>NZ_LAJY01000632.1 GCF_000963705.1 Elstera litoralis
CAGCGGCGCGATATTGAGGTCGCCGACCAGCATCATCGGGTGATCGGCGCTGCGATTCTGGCTGAACCAGTCGGTCACTTCATCGAGAAAGCGCAGCTTATGGGCGAATTTCTCATTCTGCTCAGGGTCGGGAATATCACCGCCCGCCGGAACGTAGAAATTATGCAGCTCGATTCCACCGACTTCGGCGGAAACATGGCGGCTATCGGTCCGCTCGCACCAATCCAGCGTTTGCGTGCGGGTGAGCGGCAGGCGCGAGAGAATGGCGACGCCATTATAAGCCTTCATGCCCTTGATTGCCTGATAGGGATAACCCGCCTGGGTAAAGGCCGCGCCGGGGAAAAACGCATCCTCGGTTTTGATTTCCTGAAGGCATAGAACATCTGGCGCGGCCTCGGCCAAAAACCGCAGGACGGTATCGAGGCGCAGGCGCACGGAGTTGATGTTCCAGGTCGCAACGGTCAGCGTGGTCATGGGGTCAGTCCGACGAAAGGTCAGCGGGCAAGCGCGGAGAGAAAGACGGGACATAGCACAGGTATGCTGGCCAAACCCGTGATCTTTAAGGAACCTATGCCCAACATGCGGCCTACCCCCTCGCGGGACTATCGAGACGCTAAAAACACCTCTTTATGGCGCGTTGCAGTGCATCCGTCCATAGCGGTGAGCGTGTTTTGCTTCTATATAAAAGCAGATAGCGGGCAGGTCCGCCCCTTACCCCGCCTGCCGTTCGACGAAAGGAAGCCGATCATGTCCCCGCGCCCTGTAGTTCTGTGCATTCTCGATGGCTGGGGCCTGCGGTCCGATCTCGATAATAACGCCATCGCCCAGGCGAACACGCCGACCTTCGACCGGCTGATGCAGACCTGCCCGACCGGGCGGTTGAATGCGTC
>NZ_LAJY01000633.1 GCF_000963705.1 Elstera litoralis
GGTAACGCCCTAAAACCAGACGGAGAATAATAGTGAACGACCCTATCCTGGGTGCGCGCACTTGGTCCCGAACCGAGACTATTGTGCAGCATCCGCGCTTCCACGAGGGCTTTTGCGAGGCGATGAATGGTCAGCCCTTTGATTATGAAAAGCTCAATGTCCTCAGTATTTTTGAACAGCATCGCTACGAGAACGGTCGGGAGATCGCCGCAGAATGCCGTTGTGCTGGCTTGCGAATTGACTGGTTAGATCGCCAGCGGGTGCCTGGGCCGCTCAAACATTTTCTAAGGGTGCGGATTGCTGCCCGGCGATGCGGCCGGGGCCGCGATCCCTATCAGCGTTACACCAACATGCTTGACGCCGGTTGCGGCGGACCGTCTAAGTGATGCTCGGTTAGAGGTCGTCGGGTCTACCCCGACGCTAAGAGGGAATTCGGTTAAGCCGAAGCTGCCCCCGCAACTGTAAGCGGCGAGCCATCCTCCACCTGTGTCACTGGGGAAACCTGGGAAGACGGATGGATGGCCCAGACCCGCGAGCCAGGAGACCTGCCTTTAGTCGAAGAATATCCACAGGCGGGGTGCCCTGGCGGATCGTTGATGGGTTGGCCTGCGCTGTGTGCTTAGGGCTTGCATCTGCGCCGCGATGCCATGCCCAGGAAGGCATTGACGATCGATGACGCTGTTACCCGTTGAAATGCCGTTACTATATGTTCGCAACCTCTCGGTCATCGCCAAAGACCGAAAAATCTTACTGACCGGCATCTCCTTTGCGCTGAAGCGGGGCGAACGGCTCGCCGTGGTTGGACCGAATGGCGCCGGTAAGACGAGCCTGCTGCGCGCACTCTATGGTCGGCTGCGCCCGGCTGCTGGGGAAATCCTCTTGGAAGGCACCGATATCGCCCTTCTTCCGCTCGTTGCCCGCGCTCAACAGATTGCGGTTTTATCGCAGGGGGATGATCCGGACCCGCGTTTGACGGTTGCCGATTACGTCGCGCTTGGTCGTCTTCCGTTCCGGGATCGTGTTGCTGCGCGTGATGACGCTCGGATTGTCGCCGAGACCCTCGACCGTCTGGGGCTTGCTGCCCTCCAAGCCCGCTTCTTGGGTTCGCTCTCCGGGGGCGAGCGTCAGCGCGCCAGCTTGGCGCGTGCCCTTGCGCAAACGCCGACGCTTCTAATTCTCGACGAGCCCACCAATCACCTGGACCCGCGCACCCGCGCTGATCTTCTGGCGCTGGTAAAAGACCTCGGCATCGCCACGATCGCGGCCCTGCATGATCTCGCGCTGGTTCCAGCTTTCGCTGACCAGGTGGCGGTACTGGACAGAGGGCGGCTGGTCGCCTGCGCACCGCCGGAGGAAGCGCTGTCGACGACGAATGTTGGCAACGTCTTCGCTCTCGACTGTTTTCCCGCCACCAGCCCGACAACCGGACGCCGGGTGATGGTTTTCGACGCCCCCTCCCTTTGATCTTCTCGGAGAGTTTTTCCATGCGCCTTCCTGTTCTTCTTTCCTCGGTTGCTTTAGCTATCCTTGCCCTTCCGGCATTGGCCTTTCCGGTCACGATCGAAAGCTGCGGCAAGCCCGTAATCTTTGACGCGCCACCGAAAGCCGCTGTCATCCACGATCTGAATATGACGGAAATGGCCTTCGCTCTCGGCCTGCAACCCAGCATGGTCGGTGTGACGGGCATCACCGGCTGGTACAAGACTGGCCCGGAGTTTCT
>NZ_LAJY01000634.1 GCF_000963705.1 Elstera litoralis
TGCGCCACATCCGCCCGCACGATCCCCGCCGGGGCCGAGCCCTCGACGAGGCCCGGCATCGCCGACAGCGGCAGACCCGTCGCCGCGACCATCTCCGGCGACCAAGCCCGCGCCGCCACGTCGAGCCACAGCGTACCCGCGCTATCCGACATGTCGGAGAGATACTCGCCGCTCAACCGAAGGCGCAGATAATCCTTCGGCAGCAGCACTTTCGCAACTCGCGCGAAAATCTCCGGCTCGTGGCGCTGCACCCACAGCAGCTTCGGCGCGGTGAAGCCCGGCATGGCGAGATTGCCGGTAATCTGGCGCGAATTCGGCACCCGCTCTTCCAACAGGGCGCATTCCGCACCGCTCCGGCCATCGTTCCACAGAATCGCCGGGCGCAGTACCCGGTCCTGCCCATCCAGCAAGACCGCGCCATGCATCTGCCCGGACAGGCCAAGGGCTTTGACGGCGGCAAAATCCTGGGGATGATCCTGCCGCAAGCGCCGCATCGCCCGGTTGAGCGCCGCCCACCAGGATTCCGGGTCTTGCTCCGACCAGAGCAACTGCGGGCGTTGCACGGTCAGCGCTTCGCTGGCCTCGCCAATCACCCGCTCGTCGCCATCGACCAGCAGGGTTTTAACCGCGGAGGTGCCAAGATCGATCCCGAGATACACGATGCGTCCCTTTGCTTTAAATCCATCAAATGTCGGGGCTTCGCCCCGAACCCCAGCCAAGGGACTTGTCCCTTGGCAATCCAATTTCCTTAATCCTGACCCCCAACTCAGGATCAGTAAAATCGCGGATTCTCAAGGGCCGTCGCCCCTTGAGCGGGGTTGAGGGGCAGAGCCCCTCACTACACTCGACCCCTAAACGAACCGCTGAACCAGATTTTCCAGCATTTCCTGCCGCCCGGAAACGGGCTGCGGCGCGGGGCCGGTGGCGGCGGCATCGGCGATTGCGCTGAGCGAGAGCTTGCCCGAGAGAATGTCGGCCCCGAAGGTGCTGTTCCAACCGGAATAACGGTCGGCGACGAAGGCTGCGAGTTGGCCGTCTTGGATCATCTGTTCGGCGTTCAGCAGCGCGCGCGCCAACAGATCGAGCCCGCCGACGTGGCCGTGCAGCATATCGACGGCGTCGATGGACTGGCGGCGCACCTTGGCGTCGAAGTTGAAGCCGCCGGTGTCGAGCCCGCCCGCTTGCAGGAGGCGGTAGAGCACCAGGGTCGTTTCCTGCAAATCGGTGGGGAACTGGTCGGTATCCCAGCCGTTTTGCGGGTCGCCGCGATTGAGATCGACGCTGCCGAGCAGATTGTGACCCAGGGCGTAGGCGATTTCATGCTCGAAACTATGGCCCGCAAGGGTGGCGTGATTGACCTCGATATTCAGCTTCACTTCGCCCAGCAAACCATAGTTCGCTAGGAAGGCATGAACCGTTGCGCTATCGAAATCATATTGATGTTTGGTCGGCTCGCAGGTTTCGGCTCGATCAGGATTGGTG
>NZ_LAJY01000635.1 GCF_000963705.1 Elstera litoralis
GATGGCGACAATCAGTTCGCCGGTCTTAGCGGGGTCTGGAAGGATACGATCTTCGTCAAAACCAACCTCAATCCCGGCCAATTGACCAATCCGCCGAAGGATTACTACCGGATCGTCGTCCGTACCCGCTATCAGCGCTACATCGGTGAATTTGTCCTGCACTGCCATATTCTCGACCATGAGGACCAGGGCATGATGCAGAATGTCACCATCGGCATTCCGGATGGTAAAGGGGGCCTCAGTCATGGCCACCATTGAGGCGACCTTGGACGCGCCGGTCTTCTACCCCGCCGTTCAGGCCCTGCTGGCAAAAGCCGCCAACGGCACCGCCGCCGATCACGGGGGGCTGAAAGCCTTCTGGACGCTGGACCGCGACGCGCTGCTAACCGCAACCCTCTTCGACCTGCCGCTGATCGCGCCGGAAGTCGAGTTGACTTGCTGCGGTAATCCGGTGAAAGGCGGGGCATCGCGCGCCGCCCGCTCGGCCCTCATCAAGGGGCTGAAGGGCGAAGCGCCGTTCGACGGTTCGCAGTATCCGCGCCTACCCTGGGGCGGAATCGCGCTGACGGCGGCGGAAATCGCCACCGTCGCGTCTTGGGTCGACGATGGCTGCCCTGGTGAGAGCCGGGCCAGCCTCAGCACCGAGCTGGACGCCGGTGAGGCCATGCCGCGCGTCGAACTCGTCGGGCTGGCGGGGCCGGTCTTCGGGCTTTTAACCGGCGACCCCAACGCCTATCGCTATGAGCGCGGCGAGCCGGTACAGCGCATGAACCTCGACTGCATGACCGACTGGCAGATCGACCGGCTGCGCCTTGCGTTTCGCGGCCTGTACGAGCTGAACAAATGGCCGGAAGACGCGCGCAATTACAATAATCTTGCGCTGATCCACCAGAACCATTGCCAGCACGGCTGGGAACGCTTCCTGCCCTGGCACCGCGTCTATCTCTACGAGTTCGAGAAAGCGTTACAGGCGATCTGCCCCGATGTGACGATGCCCTACTGGGATTTCACGATGGCGGCCTATCATCCGGAACAGCCGGAGACCGGCCAACGCATCCCTCAGTCGTTCATGTGCTTCCTCACCGAGGCGGCGCTGCCGGAACTGGTGAAGGCCGGGCTGCCAGCCGATCAGGCGAAAGCGCTGCAACCTTTGGTCGGCCAGACCTTCTACAGTCAGGATACATTCTTCGCGGCGGTAAAAGCGGCAACGGGGGTGGATTATGCTACCAATCCGCTGCGCCGGGCCTTCCTGGATGTGCTGTTGGAAGCCAATTCGCTCTGGTATCCCCTGCGCTACCCGGGCGAATACAATGGCCAGACGATCAATCAGGCGATCCACTACCATTACCCGACGGC
>NZ_LAJY01000636.1 GCF_000963705.1 Elstera litoralis
AAAAACGAAAATCTGTTGCAACGCAGAATATTGCTCTGCGGGTTTCTGCCGGTCTTAAGCGACAAGAACCTACCTGCAATAGTATGTTTTGAGCTGTATCGTTAACGGTACACCGCCAATTATTAATTATATTTCGGTGACTATAATCGTATTAGGTGTGTTATTAACGATTTATAAAGAGTTAGGCGAGTATGACAGAGGGGTGCCGACACAGCCCCGTGCCGACGCACGTTCTTTTTGCGCTCGCTCTTTCAGAATTCCTCTCGTGCCCGTTGCGAGGACCCCGCTATGGCTCGACTCACGACCGCTCCCGCGCGCCCCATGGCGACGCATCGTTCGCTTCGCCGTTTCACCTTAAGCTCCGGACCGATCGATCTCCGCTTGGAGACCGAACTTTGGTCGGCGTTGGCGGTCATCGCCAATGATCGGCGTATCCCACTCGCCAGCTTGATCGATACCATCGATCAGCAGCGCGGCGTAACGCCGTTGAACCGCGCGATTTGGCGCTTCACCATCGCCTACCTGCGCGCGTTGACCGAGTTAGCGGAGGTTCTTCCCCCCGCCGAGCCTCGGCAGCGTTTCGCTTACCCAAGTTTACGCACCGTACCCGCCCCGGCCGGTTAGGCCACACCCCTTAGCGGGTGCCGTGTTTGACCTCAAAATCCGTCGCTAAATCCGGCTCACGCGGTCCCAGGAGGGAGAGCACCGACGTTCCATGCGCGGCTGTTCGGAAATAGGTGAGGATGAACATCCGCACCGACGCTGTGAAGCTCAGACCCGGCGGTTGACCGTCGGCTATGCGGGTACACAGTTGCGTCTGGGTATAGCCCTCCCGGCGGGCGATCTCCGCCAGGGCATCCCACATTTCCGGCTCCAAGCGAATCGTCGTACGCTTCCCCTTCACCGTGACATTGCGCAGAACCAACGCGCTGTCCCGGTGTGTATCGACCATATGGCGCATGGCCTGCTCGAAAATAGACACGCGCGTATCCGCTTTAACCGGGCTAGGCGCCTGGGAATGCGTTTGTACCAAGCTCTCAGCGATCAGCCGCA
>NZ_LAJY01000637.1 GCF_000963705.1 Elstera litoralis
CGGTCCTAATCCCGGCACCGCTCGTGCCCGGTCAACCTTTGGCACCGGTCGAACCCGGCCTGCTGCGCGATAGCCCCTATGGGCCGATCCCGCGCCTGTCAGCGGACCGCAAGCGCGCGCCCTGGCAGGTCTATGCCGCGCCGTTCGAGGCCCCAGACAGCAAGCCGCGCCTTTCGGTGGTCGTGACGGGCCTCGGCCTGGCCCGCGACGTGACGGAACGGGCGATTGCCACCCTGCCGCCGCAAATTTCGCTAAGCTTCAGCCCCTATGCCGCCGAAACGCCGAATGCGGTGGCGGCAGCCCGCCAGCGCGGGCACGAGGCTTTGCTCGATCTGGCCTTGGAGCCGGAAAACTACCCGCGCATCGACCCCGGCCCCGCCACCTTGATCGGCGCTTATTCGGGGAGCGATAATGTGGCGCGGCTCGATTGGGTACTGGCGCGGGCACAGGGCACCATCGGGGTGATTGCCCAGTTCGGCCCCTCCTTCGGGGCCAGCGCGATGGCAATGGCCCCGATTGCTCAGGCGTTGCGCGAACGCGGACTGATGTATGTGGATAATCAGGCCAGCGACCATCCGGCGATGATGCGGCTGTCGCGCGATTTCGCCGTGCCGTGGGCTTTCGCCAATGCCGCCTTCGCCCCCGGCATTGCGGACGAGGCGGCAACCCTGGTCGCAACCCTGCACCAACTCGAAAAAGCCTCCACGGTTCAACGCTCGATGCTGGCGCTGGTGCCGGTTAGCCCGGTTGCCATTCAAACGATTGCCAATTGGGCCAAAACGGTGGAGCCGCGCGGCTTTGCCCTCGCCCCGGTCAGCGCTATCGCCAGCCGCCAGGACGAGCGGGACGTAGGCCGCAAATGACAGCAACGCGCGAGGTTGATGGGGCGCGCTACCGCCTCGGCGTCGGGCTGATGCTGGTCAATAACGCTGGGCTGATCTTCGTCGGCGAGCGCGACGATACCCCCGGCGCGTGGCAAATGCCGCAAGGCGGGATCGACGAGGGCGAGGATCCGCGCGAAGCCGCCTTGCGCGAACTCGGTGAGGAAATCGGCACCAGCGCCGCCCACATCGTCGCGGAAAGTGCCGATTGGCTGCGCTACGAGTTCCCGGATTTTCTGGCTGGGAAAGCCTTCAAAGGCAAATACGCCGGGCAGATGCAAAAATGGTATCTGCTGCGCTTCGAGGGTACGGACGCCGATATTCGCCTGGACGCTCACGAGCAGGAATTCGTGCAGTGGCGCTGGGCCAGCCCGGACGAGGTGATTGCCGCCATCGTGCCGTTCAAACGCGGGCTCTATGAAACCATCCTGGCGGAATTTGCCTCTGAATTGCGCCGAATCGCGGCGGGGGCGTAAGCTCAGTCGGTGAGGCGAAACGGAATCTCCACTTCCGCCCACCCGGCGACGGGGTTTCCGTTGAATTCAGCCGGATAGAGGTGCCAAAGCCGCGCGGCGTTTTGGGCGGCTTGATCGAGCAGGCGATGCCCGGAGCTTTTTAGGATAGCCGCCTCCTCCACCTGCCCGCTGGGGCTCACGATCAATTTTAACCGCACGGTACCTTCGAGTTCATCGCGGCGCGCTAACTCCGGGTAGATTGGTGGCTTCTGGTCGCGCGCGCGAAGACGGGTGATTTGCACGGGCGCGGGCGGCGGGTTCAGGATCGGCCCAGGGTCG
>NZ_LAJY01000638.1 GCF_000963705.1 Elstera litoralis
CGCTCAACCAGCGCGATGCGCTTGTTGTACCAGTTCATGAAAGCAGAGATGGATAAGCTCACGGTCAGATAGGCCGCCATGATGAGCGCCACGCCCTCAATCCCCTGCCCGGTCTGATTGATCGTCGTATTGAGGATCGACACCAGATCGGGATAGCCGATCGCCACCGCGAGCGAGCTATTTTTGGTGAGATTGAGGTATTGGCTGGTCATTGGCGGAATAATCACCCGCAGGGCCTGGGGCAGAATAATCAGGCGCAACGCCCGGCCATTCGGTAGCCCTAAAGCGCGCGAGGCTTCCCACTGACCTTTCGAGACCGATAGAATCCCGGCGCGCACATTCTCGGCAATAAACGTCGAGGTATAGGTCACGAGCCCAACCAGCAGCGCCATCATTTCCGGGGAGAAGGTGCCGCCGCCTTGGAAATCGAACCCGCGCAGTTCCGGCTTAATCAGCTCCAGCGGTGCCCCGGCAAAGAGCCAGATCAACGCCGCCGGACCGAAGAGGAACCCAAGCGTCGGCCAAAAGATCGGCCGGAGTTTCCCCGTGGCTTCCTGATGCTTGGCTGCCGCACGCCGCCATAGAACCGTCGCCACAATTCCGCCCAACAGCAGGGCGATCATCCAGCCATGAATGTCGTTCGCGACAATATGGGGAATCCGCAGACCCTTTTGACTGAGGAAGACGTAATCCGGAATAAGCTTGATCGCCTGACGGACCGGCGGCAACGCCTCGCTGACGAGCTGATACCAGAAGAAGAGTTGCAGCAGCAGCGGGATATTGCGCAGACCTTCGACATAAACCGAGGCCAGCTTCGCCAACAGCCAATTGGTTGAAAGGCGGGCAACCCCGACCAGCGTGCCGAGAATAGTCGCCAAGAAAATCCCGATAACCGAGATCACCA
>NZ_LAJY01000639.1 GCF_000963705.1 Elstera litoralis
GCTTCGTCGTGCTCGGCCCGCGCGTCGTCCGCGCCGATCTGGTCGAACGCTTGGCGCAAGCCGTGCGGGAGAAAGCCGCGCAAGGCCCGTTCGCCGCCGACGCCAGCCTTGCCCGCCTCGCCTACTGCAACCCCGACGATATTCCCGCCGTGCTCGCCGCTTTGGGCTATCGCGGCCGTCCCGATCCCGCAACCGCCGCCGAAGGAGACGGTGACGCCGCCTCCGATCTGCGCTTCACCCGCCGTCGCCGCCGCCCGCAACGGGCGCCCGAACGGCCAACCCCAGGGGCCTTTCACCCCGATTCACCTTTCGCAAAATTAAGGGAGATGGTGCTGATCCCATGACCACATTTTACGCCCCCACCCCCACTCACGGCATGCGGCTCGATAAATTCCTTTGGGCCGCGCGATTCTTCAAAAGCCGCACCTGCGCGGCCGGATTGCTTAAGGAGGGAAGGGTTCGCGTGAACCGAAGGCTCGTGGATAAGGCCCATGTGACCGTGCGCATCGGCGACGTACTCACCTTCCCCCAGGCCGACCGCATCCGCGTGGTGCGGGTCGTCGCGCTCGACGAACAACGCGGCCCCGCGCCGGTGGCGCAGACGCTGTATGAGGATTTAGGCGGGCTGGCGTGAGCTTGCAGCAGGAGGCGCTGCCTCCTGCACCTCCGCTCAAGGGGTTACGGCCCCTTGAGAAACCCGTTTATCGGGTGAAAACCACCGTCAGATTATTTGCAGGCATCTCCGTCACCTCGGGGGCCGAAAACCCGGCGTCCGCCGCCAGCGCCGCAACCTCCTCCAACCGGCGAATCCCCCAGGCGGGATTGCGGGCACGCAAACTTTCGTCGAACGCCCGATTGCTCGGCGCGGTCTCCACCCCCTCGCGCAAGTAGGGGCCGTAGAGCATCAGCTTTCCGCCCGCAGGCAGAATGCGCGCAGCCCCCGCAATCAGGCCAACCGTCGCAGCCCAGGGCGAGATGTGGATCATATTGACGCAGAGCAGCGCATCGGCGCGCTCAATCGGCCAAGTGTCGGGCTGGGTTGCGTCGAGAAACAGGGCGCGGCGGAGGTTCGCGAGCGCCGCTTCCTCGGCATAGGCATCGATACTGGCGCGGGCGGAAACGTCGAAATCGGTCGGCTGAAAGGTCACGTCGGGCCGCGCGTCGGCAAAGAACAGCGCGTGCTCTCCCGTGCCGCTGGCAAGCTCCAACACGAGACTGCCAGAGGGGAGGTGCGGGCTCAGCACATCCAGAATGGCGGCACGATTGCGCAGGGCGGCGGGGGCGCTTTGTTGGGCGAGGCGCTTTTCAAGGGGGAAATCCATAATGAACAATTCCATATGTGAATTGGG
The DNA here is from genome assembly GCF_000963705.1 of Elstera litoralis. Lineage (GTDB taxonomy): Bacteria > Pseudomonadota > Alphaproteobacteria > Elsterales > Elsteraceae > Elstera > Elstera litoralis. The sequence goes on from NZ_LAJY01000639.1 coordinate 1,350, forward strand.
GTATACCGAAGCCGGGCTTGTGTCCTGAAACCAGCCGACTATGATACGGCCCGCCAAGAAGGTGCATAAAAATCGCACCTATTCTAGATTGCTCGGGAAGGGAGCCTCCCCCTCATGACCTATATCGTGACCGATGATTGCATTCGGTGCCGCTACACGGACTGCGTTGAAGTTTGCCCGGTCGATTGTTTCTATGCGGGCGAAAACATGCTGGTCATCAATCCCGATGAGTGCATCGATTGCGGCGTCTGCGAAGCCGAAT
>NZ_LAJY01000064.1 GCF_000963705.1 Elstera litoralis
GACCTCCGCCAGCCGCACCATCGGTGCCCACACCCAAAAGTGCCCCTCCTTGCGGGCGTCCGGCGGCGGCTCCATGCCCGCGCCGCTGCCTTCGATGCGGGCTTCGGTTAGCACCAACTCGGCCCCGTCGCGCTGCCAGACTTCTTCCCAGGTGGTTTTTTCGACCGAATGGGTCCAGCGCAGGGTGAGCTGGGGGGCCTCGCTGCGCCACAGTAAGGCCCCCGTGAGCGTGAGCAAACAGAAAGCGCTCACGCCGTTTGAATGCGGGTCAACTCGGGCCGCCGCTTCACCTGCCAACGGTGCCAGAGGAAGAAGGCCAGCGCGCCAGCAAAGCCAAGCTCGTCGGTAATCGGCAGGGCTGCGACCAGCAGAATCGCGCAGGCCGTGGCGATACAGCGCTCCAGCACGCCCAACCGCCCCAGCAGCCAGCCGGTCGCAGCGCCGCCCCACAGCAGAATCGCCAGCACGGCTTTCAGCACGATATAGCTCACCGCCAGCGGGGTGACGTTCGCGCCTTGTAGCATCAGTTCCGGCGCGTAGACCGCCATGAAGGGCACGACGTACCCCGCCGCCCCGATGCGCGTTGCGATCCAGCCAATTTCCATATGTCCGGCCTTGGCAATCGACTGCGCCGCCAGCGCCGCCAGGGCAACCGGCGGGGTGAGGTCGGCCATAATGCCGAAGTAGAAGCAGAACATATGGGAGATGAGCGGCGGCACGCCCATTTTCTCCAACACCGGGGCGGCGATGGAGGAGGTGATGATGTAATTCGGTATCGTCGGCAGGCCCGTGCCCAGCACGAGGCACACGACCATCGTTAGTAGCAACGCGATAGCGAGATTATCGCCCGCGAGATCAAGGATCATCCCGGCAACCGTGGTCGCAAGCCCGGTCAGGGTCATAATACCGATGAGAATGCCAACCAGCGCGCAGGCAACGCCGACGCCCAAGGCCGATTTCGCCCCATCGGCCAGCCCGTCGAGCAGCAAGCGCAGCGTTTCCCAGCCTTTCATCGCCGCGCAGAGCAGAACCAGCCCCGCCACGCCCAGCATGAGCGTTGCCGCCACCGACAGCGCGTCGAAAGCCACCAGCGAGCCCAAAGCCGCCCCCAGCGAAATCCACGCAACCGCCCGCACGGGTAGGTTCGCAAATTTCCCCAGGCTGGCCCCGCCCAAAATCAGCACAATCGTCAACCCCAGGCCCACGACGCCCGCAAACAGCGGTGTGAAGCCGGAAAACAGCATATACACCAGCGCCGCCAACGGCAGAATCAGGTGCCAATTGCGCTTGAGCGAGGCGAAAACAGCGGGGCGTTGGTCGGCCGGAAGCCCCTTCAGTCCGAATTTCCCGGCTTCCAGATGCACCATCCAGAAAGCCGATAGGTAATAGAGCAGGGCTGGGATAATCGCCGCGAGGGCGATTTCGGAATAAGGCAGTTCCAAGCGCTCGGCCATGATGAAGGCGACCGCGCCCATCACCGGCGGCATGATCTGCCCGCCCATGCTGGCCGTGGCCTCCACCGCGCCAGCAAAGGCCGGGCGATAGCCGAAGCGGATCATCAGCGGAATGGTGAACTGCCCCGTCGTCAGCACATTGGCGACACCCGACCCGTTGATCGTGCCCATCAGCCCGGAGGAAATCACCGCCACTTTCGCCGGTCCCCCCTTGGTATGGCCGACCGTGCCCAGCGCCACATCGTTGAACAGCCCGATCATCCCGGCTTTTTCCAAGAACGCGCCGAACAGGATGAAGAGGAAAATGAAGGTAGCCGACACCGCCGTCGGCGTGCCGTAAATCCCTTCGGTGCCGAAAGAGAGCGTATCGATCACTTGCACCCAGTCGAACCCGCGATGCAGTAGCGGTTCGGGCAAAGAGCGGCCCCAAATGGCATAGGGAATGAAGATCACGCACAGGATGGGCAGCGCCCATCCCATAATGCGGCGGGAGCCTTCGACCAGCAAAATCAACGCGAGCACGCCGACGATCAGATCCATCTGGTTCGGATCGCCCGCGCGCTGAATAAGCTCACCTTCGAACACCCATTGATAGAAGCCGATGGCGAGCGCCAGCAGCCCCAGGCCCCAATCCCATAGGGGCGGTGCGGCGTGCCCCGTTTTCGACGGCTGAAAGCGGAACAGCGCGAAGGTAAGGAACAGCAACCCGCCGACGTGCAGCGACCGCACAACAATGGACGAAACCGGGCTGAAGGCCGCTGTATAAACCTGCCAAAGGGCGAAGATAATCGCCGCCCCCCAAACGATTTTTCCCGGCAGCCCTTCGAGCTTCAAATGGGCGGCGGGGTTTTCGGGATCGGCTAGAGGGGCTTCGGTCAGCGGCGGCGCGGGAAAAGCGTCAACGGACGGTTTCGTCATCAGGGTCTCACCGGGGCCAAGGAAACGGATAGGGGGAACGCCGGGAACGGTTGCCCGTCCCCGGCCTCGACGCCTTGGGCCTTATTTCACCAAGCCTTTTTCGCGGTAGTATTTTTCCGCGCCAGGATGCAGCGGCACCGGCATGCCCGCCAGGGCTTTTTCGAGCTTAATGTCCTTGGCGGCGGCGTGGGCCGAGACCATACCGTCGAGATTCTCGAATAGGTTTTTGGTCATGCCATAGGCGACATCGTCCGAAACGCCACTATGGGTAACGAGGAAGTTATTGATGGCGGCGGTCGGCATCGGCGCGTCTTGGCCCTTATAGGTGCCCGCCGGAATCAGGCTGGGCTGATAGGCCGCATCGCCGATTTTCGCCACCACTTCCGCCGGAACCGGCACGACCGTAATATCGACCGAGGTGGCGAGATCTTTGATTGAGGCGACGCCGAGGCCCGCCGACTGCAAAGTCGCATCCAACTGCCGGTTCTTCATCAGATCGACCGATTCACCGAAGGCGAGATATTCAACCTTGGCGAAATCGGCATAGGTCAGCCCCGCCGCCGCCAGAATCGCGCGCGCATTCAACTCGGTGCCCGATTTGGGCGCGCCGACCGAAATGCGCTTGCCCTTCAGATCGGCCAAGCTTTTGATGCCCGAGGAATTGGCGGCGATGATCTGAATGTAATTCGGATAGATGCCCGCAACGCCGCGCAGCTTTTGCAGCGGCTTGGCATAGCCCGCGTCGGCAACCCCGGTCCAGGCTTGGGAGAGCGCGTCACCCAGGGTGAAACCGATCTCACCCTTGCCCGCTTCGAGCAAGTTGAGGTTCTCGACCGAGGCTTTCGTTGCCTGCACCGAGGTTTTCGATCCGGCGATGCTCTTGCCGTAGATCTGCGAGAGGGCCACGCCCAGCGGGTAATAGACGCCGGAAGTGCCGCCCGTGAGCACGTTTACGAAAGTCTGGGCCTGGGCCGTGCCCGAAACCGCCATCCCCATCGAGAGGGCGACCGCCGCCCCCATCAGCTTTGTCGCGAACCGCATTTTCGTTTCTCCCACGTTTATGAACCTGTGTCGGATTGCTTCCGATCTACTGCGCTAAGTTTAGGGGCGAGACGCAGCGCGGCGCAAGCGCCCCCTTGGAGATCTCTCAGGGACGGTCGCGCGCCGCAACCCGGGTTTCCAGCGCGGCGGGCACATAGGTCGGAACGAAGGTGCAGCCCGCGCCGAACTGGGCCTCGGCGGCCCCGCAGCGCGCGGCGATGCTTTCCGGCGTCGGTTTCGCGCCGGTTTCGACCCAATCGAGCAGCGCCGCCATCAGCGCCGGATAGGTCGGGTCGCTGATGTAGCTATGGGTGCCGGTCGTAACAAAGGTTTGTACCAGCCGGTCCGCGCTGCCGCCGCGCGTCATAGTCTCCTTGAACTGCGCGTCAAGCTCGACGAAGGCGGTCGGATCGCCGATCCATTTCACCGTCAGCACCGGCACCGGGATTTGCCCGGTCGGATCGGTATCCGCCGCGAAACGCACCACTGCCGCCGGATCGGCCTTATAACGCCGAACCCCGGCGTTCAGCGCGGCATCATCCGCCGAGCCGCTATAGCGCACACCGCTATTGCCGAAGGGGCTGGCCCCGTCCGTACGCTTGGCCACGATGTCGCGGAAATGGAAGGTCGCCCAGTTCAGATGCGATTGGATCGACCCCGCCGGAATCTTGATGACCTTCTCGATGGTTTCGACTTTGCGCTGCTGCTCAGGCGTGCGTTGGGCGACGGGTTTATCGAGCCCCAAACACTCGGCGGTGCGCGCGGCGATATCGGTGTTTTTCAGGGGTGACGCGACCGGCAAACCAATATTCGCGGGATACTCCCCCTCGTCCGGGCGCGGATGGTTATTGCAGAGATATTGATAGACGGCGCGCAGATCGAGCCGGAAATCGTAGGAGCGCGTGCCGCCGCCGAGGACACCACTGGTCAACAGCACCGCGTCATAGGGCTTTTGCTCGGTGAACATCTCCGCGCCTTTGGCGGCAACACTCGCCCCCCAAGATTGGCCGTGCAGGATCGTTCGCTGCGGTTTGCCGACGTGGGCAACGAAGATTTTGCGCAAGCGCTCGGTATCCTCAGCGGCGGCGCGTACTTCGACGCCGCCTTGGCGGAAGGTCGAGCCCGCCCAAGCGTAACCCGCCTTCACCATAATCGCCCAACGGGTGAGATCCTCTGCCGTGCGCTCCGGCGAGGGCGCCCCCAACTCCGGCCCGCCGTGGGCGTGCAGAACCAGCGTGCCGGTCCAGCCCTGCGGTTGGGCGATCAGATAGAAGGCCCCGGCGGAATCCTGCCCGGCAAAACAACTTGCCGTGGCCGGAACCCCGGCAGGGCAGGCCGCCGGAACGGGTTTCGCTTCGGCACTCTCGGCGGCGAGGCCAGGATTGGCCCCGATCATTGCGGCCGCGAGGACCGAAAAAACGTGCAAACGGGTCCGCATCATGACCGTTTTCCTCCCTGAAAAGCGACTGTGCCGGATGATCCCCGGTCTCTTGCTGCCGAGCTTAGGGGTGCCACGGGACGGCACGCAAGCCGTGCCTGCGACGCTTTGCCCCGATCTGTGGAAATCCACAATTTCCGCTTACGTTAACGTTAGGTTTTTTTAGGACAAAATCACTGGCCTGAACTGCCGAATGTGCATGGGAAGCGCTGCCAACGCGATGCTTCGTTGCTTTTTTATGACCCCCTCAAACAGCCGATTGTCCTGCTGCCCAGGCGTGCCTAGAGTTGAAAGAAATAAAAAAACCCAAGCCGCGCGCTAGGACATACAGAGGAAGGGAAGCAGACGATGGGACTCCCGGCACAATCGAGCGCAGAGGCG
>NZ_LAJY01000640.1 GCF_000963705.1 Elstera litoralis
CCGTCACTCGGCGCGGCTCTCTGGTTCTGGCCGCGCCGCGCGATCAGGGCGAGTTGCCGCGTTTTTGCGGCAATCCCAGGGCGGAACGGCGGTTGAGGGGGCGGCGCTGGCCGCCCTCGAACCCGCTTTGTCTGATAAACATACGCAGGGGATTTTCTATCCCGACGAAGCGCATCTCGATCCGCGAGAAGCCCTATCGATCTTAGCCGCGCGCGCTGGCGTGCAATGGGGACGAACCGGGGCGACCAACGATCTGACCGGCATCGAGTATCTCATCGACGCGCGGGGCATTGCCGCTCGCTCGGACCTCACCGATCTGCGCGGGGTGCGCGGTGAAATGCTGGTGTTGCGCTGCCCAGACGTTGAAATGACCAGGCCCGTGCGCCTCATTCATCCGCGCTTTCCTTGCTATTTGGTGCCGCGCGGGCAGGGGGTTTATATGCTGGGCGCGACGATGGTCGAGAGCGATGATCGGAAGCCAATCACCGCCCGCGCTGCGCTCGATCTGCTGTCGGCGCTGTGGGCGATCCATCCCGGTTTTGCCGAGGCCGAGATTTTGGAAACGGGCGCGCAGGTGCGCCCGGCGTTTCCTGATAATATCCCGCAGATGCGCCGCGCGGGCCGCGTAATTCGGGTAAACGGGGCCTATCGTCATGGCTTCCTCCTTGCCCCCTATCTGGCGCGGCAGGTCGCGGCGTTGGTGCAGGAGGAGGTTAGGGCATGCGCTTGATCGTGAATGGCGAGGCGGGCGATTGGCTCGTTACCAATTTAGACGAACTTGTCGTGGCCTATCTTGCCCAAACCGGGGCCGACCCCGACGCGGCGGTGGCGACGGCCTGGAATCGGCTGTTCGTTGCTAAGCGGGCGCGCGCGGCCCTGCTGTTGAGCGCGGGCGACGAAGTGGAAATTCTCATTCCCATGCAAGGGGGCTGACCGATGCGCCTCTACGAGACCGATTTTTCCAGCCGCCTAATGCTGGGCACCGCGCTCTATGCCTCGCCCAGTGTGATGGCCGAGGCGGTGCGGGCGGCAAAACCGGCGCTGCTGACCGTTTCCTTGCGCCGGGAAGGCGCGGGCGGGCAGGGGTTCTGGCCGTTGCTGCAAGCGCTTTGTGCCGAAACTGGCGCACGGCTGCTGCCCAATACCGCTGGCTGTTACACGGCGCGGGAAGCGATCACCACCGCACAAATGGCGCGCGAACTGTTCGAAACCGAGTGGCTAAAGCTGGAAGTCATCGCCGACCCGGAAACGCTTCAGCCCGACCCATTTGGTCTTGTTGAAGCGGCAAAGGCACTGAGTGCCGACGGGTTCAAGATTCTGCCCTATTGTACCGAAGACCTTTCGGTGGCCGAAAAGCTCCTCGCGGCGGGGTGCAAGGTGTTGATGCCCTGGGGCGCGCCCATCGGCTCGGCGCGCGGGTTGAATAATGTCTACGGTCTACGGACCTTGCGGGCGCGCTTCCCGGAGGTGCCCTTGATCGTCGATGCCGGGCTGGGGCTGCGTCCCACGCGGCCCAAGCAATGGAACTCGGCTATGACGGCGTGCTTCTGAATACTGCCATCGCCAAGGCCGATGATCCCGTTGGAATGGCGCGCGCCTTTGCGCTGGCGGTGGAAGCGGGTCGGGCCGGGTATCGCGCCGGGCCGATGGCGCGCGCGACATGGCCGTGCCCTCAACGCCTAGCTTCGGCCTTGCGGCTTTGTGAGGCGCGGATGGACCGTTTTTACCCGATCATCGACCGTGCCGATTGGCTGCCCCGGCTTCTGCCTTGCGGCGTGCGCTTCGTGCAACTGCGGATGAAAGACCAACCGGAGACGGGTTTGCGTGCTGAAATCGCCCGCGCCCGCGATCTTTGTGCGGCGGCGGGGGCGATCCTGGTGGTGAATGATTATTGGCAACTCGCTATCGATCTGCGCTGCGATTGGCTCCACCTCGGTCAAGAAGATCTGGTGGAGGCCGATTTGTCCGCGATCCGCAAGGCTGGGCTGAAGCTCGGCGTCAGCACCCATAGCGATGACGAGTTGGAAACCGCACTCACCGCCCGGCCTGATTATATCGCCCTCGGTCCGGTCTATCCGACGACGCTCAAGAAAATGCCCTGGGCTCCCCAGGGCGTGCCGCGTGTGAGCGAATGGAAGCGGCGTCTCGGGGCGATTCCGCTGGTTGCCATCGGCGGATTAACGCTAGAACGGGCCGCGCCGGTCTATGCGGCGGGGGCGGATGCGATTGCGGTGGTCTCGGACGTGCTGAAAGCGCCCAATCCCGAAGCGCGCGCACACGAATGGGTGAGGGCAACGCGATGAGCGAGGATCGGTACAGCCGCCAAACGGCGGTTCCCCAAGTGGGCGACGATGGGCAGGCGAAGCTTGCGGCGGCGCGCGTGCTCGTGGTCGGCGTCGGCGGGCTCGGGTGTCCGGCCTTGCTTTATCTCGCCGGGGCGGGGATCGGGCGGTTGCGCCTTGTCGATGCCGATAGAGTCTCGGAAAGCAATCTGCATCGGCAAACCCTCTTCGCCCAGGCCGATATCGGGCGGTTTAAGGTCGAGGCGGCGGCGGAACGCCTATCGGGCCTCAATCCGACCCTCGTTTACGAGCCGCACGCCCTCGCCCTGACCGATGCGCGCGCCGACGCGCTGTTGGCGGGGTGCGACGTGGTGCTGGATGCCGCCGATTCCTATCTCGTGTCTTGCGCGCTGTCGGACGCCTGTACCCGCGCCGGGGTTCCGCTGGTGTCGGCGTCGATCCTGGGGATGGAAGGCAGTATCGGCGTGTTCTGCGATAAGGCCCCCGGCTATCGCGCGGTCTTTCCGGAGTTCCCCGCGCCCACCTCCTGCGCCAGTGCCGGGGTGCTCGGCCCCGCCGTCGGGATGCTCGGCGCGTGGATGGCGCAATTGGCGCTGCATCTCCTCATCGAATATCCGCCGGAGCCGCGCGGGCGGCTGTGGCGGGCCGATTTGGGCGCGGGGCGGTTCGTGCCGATTTCCTTTATTGGGGCCAGCGAGGAAGGCTTGCCGCCGCGCCCGCTACTGCTGTCGCCCGAGGATATTCTACCCTCCGATCTGGTCGTTGATTTACGCTCAGAGGCAGAACGGGAAGCGCTCGCCTGTACCGGGGCGGTTGCGGCAA
>NZ_LAJY01000641.1 GCF_000963705.1 Elstera litoralis
ATCAAATCACTCCTACAAAAAAATTGAATTTCTTCCCCAAGGTTATAAAATTAGTGATTCGTATAAACCCAATTTGGACAGAAAACATGAACACCAGCCAGACGAGATTGAACTTAGTACAAAATTTCGCGCTCGCTATAAGAAAATACATTGATTGTGTTAAGAACCAATTGAATTCATATGATAACTATTATGGAATTAACCATATCTGGTACAGAGAAATTAATGGAGGTTTTAAGGCTTTTTACAAATTCAAATATCATAATTTTCTACCAAAAATTGTTTTAGAAACATCCACGGATTGGGAAAATTTGATATGTTCATTAGAACAACATAAGGATTTTTCTGATTTTCTAAAAGGCGATCTGTATCAGGATGTCGGCAGAGTTGGAAATATTTCTATAGAAGAAATTTTTTTTCGACTATTACCAGATTTGATTTTCGATAATTCTGATTACCCCGTATTTGATAAGAACCATGACATTGAGAGTGAAGTATCAACTTTTCTCGATATTATCGAAAATAAGATAATTTATAACATAACTTTAGTTCCAATCTTGGATGTCAGAGCAAAATCAACAATCAAAATCAATGAAAGCATCGAATTTCGAGAATTTACGCAAAAAGAAAAGGAAAGACTTCTTAATTCAGATATAATTGTTGTTGGTAGTCGCATCCATACTTTAAATAACACTATTTGTGATTGGCACGGCCTCGTAATTTGCCATACGATTAAAATTTCTACTTTCTCGGGCGATATGCCAGATTACAATTCGTATTTCGATAGACAAAATAATATTGAAACTATTATTGAGGCATTTATAACATCTACTATCTTTATTCTGAATAACGTGAAGAT
>NZ_LAJY01000642.1 GCF_000963705.1 Elstera litoralis
AGAACCGTCAGCAACCACAGCGCCGTTCCCAGCAGCGCGAGCCCGAAGCCGCGCTTCACCCAGGCCATCCAAGCCCCAGGCGCGGCAGATGCGCGGCCCACCCCGGAAAAAAGCGCCAGCAGCAGAAACGGCGCGGCGAACCCCAGGGCCAGCGCGAGGAAAATCGCCAAAATCTCGACCGGCCCCTGCCCGAGCGCAAACCCCACCGCCGTGCCGACGAAGGGCGCGGAACAAGGCGTCGCCAATAAGGTCGCCACCACGCCCGAGAAGAAGGATTCACCCCGCTGCCCTGGCCGAGAGCACCCGCCCAGGAACTCACCGCCACCGGCAAGCCAATCTCCCGCCCGCCGAGCAGCGAGCCCGCGAACAGCGCCAGCACGCCGACCATGCCGGCCAAGAACCAAGGCTGCTGAAACTGAATCCCCCAGCCGACCGCGCCGCCCGCCAGCTTTACGGCAATCGCGGCCCCCGCAAGCAACAGGAAGCTGACGAATATCCCAGCCGCCATCGCCAGCAAATCGCCGCGCACCTGCCCCCGGCTGCGCCTGCCACTACCAACCAGCCCGAGGATTTTCAGCGACAGCACCGGCAGCACGCAGGGCATAAGATTGAGGATCAACCCGCCGAGCAGCGCCGCGCCCAGCATCAGCGCCCAGGTGGACCCAACCGCAGGGCCGATAACGGGCTTCACTGGAAACTCAATGCGCCGCTCGCCCGCCACCAGCGTCGCCGTGAGCCCGTCCTTTAGTACGGCATCGGCCGAAACGCCGCGCAACGGGGTTTCGAGGACGAGACGTTCCCCCGATCCGCTGATCTGCGGGCGCGGCGCGGTGAGGCTGCCGGGGCCTTCTAAGAAAAGATCGAGCCCCGCCTGTTCCGCCGCCGACAGGGGGTCGGTGAAAGCGAGGGTGAGGCGCAGCGCGTCCCTGTGCAAAACCGCCGCCGTCACCGTCAGCCCCGCCGCTGCGGGCGTGAGGGGAAGCTGGGCGAGCGCCGCCGCAATCAAAGTGGCTTCTGGCGCGGGGCTGGCCGCGCCCGGCGGCAGGGTGAGCGCCAAATCGGCCCGGTAGGGCACGCAGATTTCGGCGCAGGCGAGGTAATCGACCCCCAGTTTCAGCGGCAGCGACTGGCTTCCGTCGAGCAGCTTAGCCTCAATCGGCAGCACCAGCCCGCCTTTATAGGCGAAAGTTTCGATGCCCAGCAGCGTGGTTCGGATTGGCGGGGGAAAGCGCGGATCGGCGGAAATCAGGTTTTGCGTACCGTTCCAATCGAGCGTCGGCGGCAGGCCCGCCTCGCCCGGCGTGCGCCAATAGCCGTGCCAGCCGGGGGCGAAGCGAAATTCCAGCGCCAGCGTGACCCGGTCCACGCCGCCCACGGCCTCGGTCGCCGTCAGCAGCCGAACGGCGGCATTCCCGTCGCCCTGCCAGTCGGTTGCCGCCGCGCGCGCGCCGCCTGCGACAAGGATGCACAGCAGCACTGCCCAACAAAAGCGCTTCACAAAGGCCAGAGGGTATCCCATCTTTCCGACTATCACCGCAGATCACTTCCTGGATGATGTAAGCCCACCGTGAGCAATACCCAATACCTAACTGGTCAATTCCTCATCGCCATGCCGCAGATGACCGAAAAACCCTTCGCCCGGTCGCTGATCTTCCTCTGCGCGCATACCGCCGAAGGGGCGATGGGCCTCATCATCAACCAGCGCGCCGGAACGATGACGTTCAAAGACGTATTCGGCCAGCTCGAAATGGAAGCGACCGCCGACGAAGCGGGCACCGCGCGCGTGAACTTCGGTGGCCCGGTGGAGCCGCGCCGGGGCTTCGTGCTGCACTCCACCGACCGGCTGGAGGAAAGCTCGCTGGTCGTCTCGGAAGAGGTCGCCCTCACCTCCACCGTCGATATGCTGCGCGCCATCGCCCAAGGCACCGGGCCCCCGCCGCGCCCTGCTGGCCTTAGGCTATGCCGGGTGGAGCGCGGGCCAGCTCGATCAAGAAATCCAAAGCAATTCCTGCTCTCGGTGGACCCCGACGACGCCCTGCTGTTCGACGCCGACCTCGACACCAAATGGCACCGCGCGATTGCGAAGCTGGGGGTGGATATCACGATGTTGTCGAGTGAGGCGGGGCATGCGTGAGGGGGGAATTTCTTCATTTCGGCTTTGACCTGACAGTCTTTCCATGCATTTTGTGGATATTTTATTTATCGCCAAACCAAGGATTGTAACGAAAATACTTTCCTGAATTGGGATTTATTAAGCATTTTTCTATCGAGAAGTCTGCATTTAACTCCATATGCAAATTTCTTACCGCGTGAGAAATATAAAACTCTCTCTGATTATTTTTTTTGGACTGATATATTATTGCATATGGATATTCACCGATTTTAATAAAATTCTTAGCGATTTCGGAAAGACACAGAGTAAATTTTTTGACAATCTTCCTTTTTGTTTGGAGATTTATTCAAAAACTCAATATTGTATTTATAAAATAAGTCAAATTCTCTTTTCTGCTCTACAATTTCACGCAAGGCCATATCTCTAATGTTTACTGCTGCATAAACAGGCATTCCATCAACAAAAACCCGCGGTTGGCAAACGCCGTCGAACTCCGACATCAAAATCACGGTGTCGATCTCCGCTTCCGGGACCGGATCGATATTCCGTCCACCCCAATAGCTTTGATAAGCTTCTCTCGGATTGAGTTCAGCCCATAGAAAATAGAGAGGCATACACCCCGATAGTAGAGCGGGCGCAAGAACGGCTAGAATATAAATTTTCATGCTAGATCTCTGATATATTTATGAACATTAGTAAGCATCTTCTGCACAAGCTCA
>NZ_LAJY01000643.1 GCF_000963705.1 Elstera litoralis
GATGAAAGCATCATTCACCGGGGATTTCACCGATTGGAAATAGTTCCAGGCGGCGAGATGGCCGACGAGGTTCTTGGTATCGACCCCAGCAAGCTCTTCCTCACCGACCGAGAAGGCAACGACCGGAATATCGGTGGCCTTCACGCCCGCATTGGCGAGTTCTTTATAGAAGGGAACGTTAGCATCGCCGTTGATGGTGGAGACCACGGCGGTCTTCTTACCGGCCGTGCCGAACTTCTTAATATCGGCGACGATCGTCTGCCAATCGGAATGACCGAACGGCGTGTAGTTAATCATAATATCTTCTTTCTTCACGCCCTTGGCGAGAAGATAGGCTTCCAAGATTTTATTCGTCGTGCGCGGATACACATAGTCGGTGCCCGCGAGCACCCAACGCTTCACGTCGCCGCCATCCTTGCTCATCAAATAATCGACGGCGGGAATGGCCTGCTGGTTCGGCGCGGCACCCGTGTAGAAAACGTTCTTTTCGCTTTCTTCGCCTTCGTACTGGACCGGGTAGAACAGAATATTATTCAGTTCCTTGAACACCGGCAGAACCGACTTACGCGACACCGAGGTCCAGCAGCCGAACACCGCCGAAACCTTTTGCTGCGTAATCAGTTCGCGCGCCTTTTCGGCGAACAAAGGCCAGTTGGAGGCCGGATCGACAACCACGGCTTCGAGCTTCTTGCCCAAAACGCCGCCCTTTTTGTTCTGCTCGTCGATGAGCATCAGCATGGCGTCCTTCAGCGTGGTTTCGCTGATGGCCATCGTGCCCGAGAGCGAGTGGAGGATACCGATTTTGATGGTATCGGACGATTGGGCATAGGCCCCAATGCTGGAAAAGGATGATAGCGCCGCAACCGTAGCAAGCCCCAGAACCGCCCGTCTCGTAAACTTCATCACAGCCTCCTCGTGGTTTTCGTTGGCTGGACGAGAGTTAGCAATCCTTGCGCCAACTTTCGGCGCGGCGAGTCGAAAGCGTTAAAAAGGAGGGATTTGGGGCAATTTTCATGCGGTTCTAGAATTATCGGCGGATGGTCTAGA
>NZ_LAJY01000644.1 GCF_000963705.1 Elstera litoralis
CCTGCCGACCTTGCAACCGCCCCGGAGCGCCCCCTGGCCGTTGTCGTCAACCGCGATGGCAGCGCAGGAAGCACGCTTCTGCAAGCCCCTTCGGAAACGCCTGCCGGGGCGGGCCGCTTGACCGTCGATAGTATCGATTACGGGCCGGATGGCAGCCTGATGCTGGCCGGGCGGGGCGAGGCCGGGAATGGGGTTCGCGCCTATGTGAATAATGCGCCGATTGGCGATACCGAGGTTGCCAGCAACGGTCTGTGGCGCCTGCGCCCGGAAGCCGATATGCCCACCGGCCCTTCGACCTTACGCATCGACCAAATGTCACCCCAGGGCAAAGTAACCCAGCGGCTCGAACTGCCCTTCGCCCGCGCCACGCCGGAGCAAATCAGCCTTGCCCCCGAAGGCAACCGCGTCGTGGTTCAGCCGGGCAATAGCCTCTGGCGCATCGCCCGGCGCGCTTATGGCGGCGGGGTTCAATATACGGTGATCTTTCGCGCCAATGCCGAGCAGATCCGCGACCCGGACCTGATTTATCCGGGCCAAGTCTTCAGCCTACCCCCGGCAAAACCGGCCGGAAAGCAGCCCTAAGCGGCGGCTTCACGGGGGTTTGGCAGGCCATAGAGGGCGAGGAGTTGGAGCCAGGGCCGCGTTTTTCATAACGAGGGTCGACGCCGTCGCCAGGATCGTTTGCGAAACCGTGGCGTTATCCACCGCCGTGCTGGCCGATAACAGAACATGTTGCTTATCGGTTACACTAACGCGGACATTCGGCATATCGCGCGTTGCATAGATGATTTCCGCCACATCGACGCGCCGGGCAACCCCTTCCGCCGAATAGGGGATTCCGCCGAGATCGGTGTAGATTTCCACAAACCCGGCGTCTTCCCCTTGCAGGGCGAGAGCGTGATAGGTAAGACCATCGACGGTGAAATGGAAGGCAATGCGTGATAGAACTTGCTTGACCAAACGGCCATCGTCCCCTACCGCAAAACTGTGCATCGCCAGCGGCAGTTTCTGAT
>NZ_LAJY01000645.1 GCF_000963705.1 Elstera litoralis
GCGGTTCTCGATCTTTGGACCCAAGGCGCGCTAACCGGCTGGCTGCGCGGGCAGCCCGTCGATGCCATCACCTATGGCCGCAGCGCGGTGCTGGCGGCTTTGGCGGTCGGGCCGAGCCTGCTGGCGGCGCGATTTCCGCTCGCACAGCGGCTTATCCTCGTGCTGCCGGGGGTTGTGCTGGCGGTGATTTCGGCCAATCTCGCCGCCAAACTCATTCTTCCGGCGGCTTTCGGGGCGGCGGTGATCGGGCTGTGGCGCTTCGGGCCGCTGCTGCTGGCGGGGCTGGTGTCGCTCGCGCTGCTGCTCCCGGCGCTATTGCCGGTTACGCTGACCCCGGCGGCGGAATGCGCACTGTGGGCCGGGAAACCGTCTGCCGCGCACCGGCTATTGATCTGGACCTATGCCGATGGCTGATCGAACAGCGCCCCTGGACCGGCTGGGGGCTGGATGCGGCGCGGCGTTTGGGGGCGGTGGCCCCCGATGCGCCGGTGCCGAGCTGCGCGCAATCGACCTTAGGGCGCGACACCGTGCCGCTGCTACCGCTGCACCCCCATAATGGCGCTTTACAGCTTTGGCTTGAATTGGGACTCGGCGGTGCCGCGCTTCTACCGGCGCTGCTTTTGGTATTGGCGCGGCCCTTAGGACGCCTTCCAAGGATTGAGCGCGCCACCGGGGTTGCGGCTTTAGCGGGTGCGAGCGTCCCGCTTTTGGTAAGTTTCGGCCTCTGGCAGGGCTGGTGGCTGTCGGCGCTTGCCTTATTTTGGGGGCTAAGTTTAGTTTTTTTGGCCCGGCGATCCTAAGAGAGCATTAATCTTGATTCGATATGAATCGAATTTAGAAAGATTTGGAGCATAATCCTCGGGCGGCTCGCCAATGCCGAGGATTGGGGAATGGGAACGCAATGGTGCCTCGGGCCAGGCTATATCCACTGATACTGCTGCACGGCGTCGCTTGCTTCGTCTTGCTGGGGATCGTGTGGGCAACGGTCGACCTCGCCCTGCGCGCCAATCGCGACCATCATGTCCGGGCAATGGAGTCGGTGACGGCAACCTTGGCCGAGGTGACGGAGCAGCATCTTTTATCGGCGTTGATGGATATTGATCGTACCAGCCTCGCCCTGCGGCAGGCTTATTTGCGCGACCCTGGGAATTTTGATCGGTTTTTGCGCGAGGTCGATGTTCCGCAGGCGATTTTCCCCACGTTTCAAGTATCGGTCATCAATGCGGCGGGGTTTCTCAGCTACAGCAGCACGCAACCG
>NZ_LAJY01000646.1 GCF_000963705.1 Elstera litoralis
GTAATCGCCACCCGACGCACCGCCACCGTAGCCGCCCTCGCCCCCGCCGCCATCACCGCGCCCATCGAGCATGGTGAGTTCGCCGCGATATTGTTGCAGCACCACTTCGGTGGTGTATTTTTCCTGGCCGCTTTGATCGGTCCATTTGCGTGTTTGAAGCTGGCCTTCCAGGTACACCTTCGCACCCTTCTTCAAGAAACGCTCGGCGACATCAGCGATGCGATCGTTGAAGATCACCACGCGGTGCCATTCCGACCGCTCCTTGCGCTCCCCCGTCGCCCGATCCCGCCAGGATTCCGACGTTGCGATGGAGAGATTAACCACTTTGCGGCCATCCTGCATGGTCCGCACTTCGGGGTCGCGCCCCAGATTGCCGACCAGAATGACCTTATTGACGCTCCCCGCCATGCCGAACCTCGTCTATTTTGCCTAACGCGACCTTGTCGCTCTCGGCGCGCAGCCTATAGAGGAACAGGGGGCGCTGTCACCTGCTCGCTTCGGACTCTTATAACAGAGTCTTTGGGCTTGCATGTACCTTTTTTTGTTCTGTTAGATAGGCGCTATGCATCAGAGAATCAGTGTGCGCGGCGCGCGCGAGCATAATCTGAAGAATATCGACGTGGATATTCCGCGCGATAGTCTTACCGTTATCACCGGCCTGTCGGGCTCGGGGAAATCTTCCCTGGCCTTCGACACGATCTATGCCGAAGGGCAAAGGC
>NZ_LAJY01000647.1 GCF_000963705.1 Elstera litoralis
GGATCGATGCCCTCTACTTCCAGAACTCCTATGTCTGGGATCTGATGATTATGCAAAACGGTAACGATATGGTCCTCTACGATATCGCCGATGCCAACGACAATGGTGCAATGGACTATGGCGTTGTGCTGAAGGATTGGTATCTCGGTGGCGGTAATACGGTCGAATATTTGATCGATGCAACCGGAAGCTGGTATTTGATCTAATCTAGTATACAGGGCTGGTGCCTCTCCCGTTTTTGGGGGAGGCACTCAGTTCGGCTTTTCCGGCGTGCCATAGCGCTCTTTAAAGACCGCCAGTACCGCCCGCGCTTTGCGCTTTTCATCTTCGGTAAACGGCTTATCGGCTTCGGGGAGCACGATGCCTTCGCGCTCGCGCACCGCCGCGATGGTGCTTTCCTTGGAACTCCGTCCCCAGAAACTCGCCATTTTGGCCGGGTCTTTTGGTGCGGGCGCGGCCTCCACGGGTTTTGGTGCCGGAGCGAGAAAAGCGGCGGGATCGATATTCAGCCGCCGCAACGACGCCAACGCGGTCGCTTCCACTTCCGGGGAAATGAAACGTCTGCGCAAGGCCCGGGCGATGGCGCGGGCTTCTTCGGGGGGGCGGGGGGTTTTCCTGACCATTTGAGCGCAGTTTACCCTGGGTTCTGCAAGAATGCTAGTCTTTGAAAATCCAGGCTTTTAACGTAAAACGTTCCCTAAAAGTTCTGGATTAGAAATCCTTCGCCGCCCCCAGGGCATAAAGCAGCCAGCGCAAGTCCTGCCGCTCAATTCCTTCCAGCGCCCACTGCACTTCGTAGGTGCGGGCCAGCGCCTGGGCGCGGGGGAAATGCGCGGGCAGGTCTGGATAAGCGAGGCCGTTCAACAATCCGCTTCCCCAATTATAGAGCAATCCCGCCAGATCGACCGCCGCATCGCCGCGCCCGCTGCGCCCGAAATCGAGCAGCCCGGTGAGGCGCCCGCTGGCCGGATCGTGTAGAATATGGGCGGGGTGAAGATCATCGTGGATGAGGCCCGGTGCGTCGGCCTTCAGCGGAAGACCGTCCATTGCGCGCAGGTGGGCGCGCAACTCCTCGGCGAGGTGGGCCGACAGCAGGGGAAAGAGGCGGGCCTCGGCGCGCGCGCGAAGCCTTTCCCACTGGTCCGGCGTATGGGGCGTATCGGCGGCGGGGAGATCGGCGGGAA
>NZ_LAJY01000648.1 GCF_000963705.1 Elstera litoralis
GGGCGGTTTTCAACCATCAGTAATGAACCTTCCGTTCGACAAATCGGAATTGGACGACCGTCAGCAGAATAACAATCAGCATCAGAATGACCGATTGCGCTGCGGATCCGCCAATATCGAGGCCGACGACCCCATCGAAATAGACTTTATACACAAGAATCTCGGTTGATTTGGCCGGCCCCCCCGCCGTCACCGCGTGGATGACGCCAAAGGTCTCGAAAAACGCATAGACGATATTCACCACCAGCAAAAAGAAAGCGGTGGGCGACAGCAGCGGAAACACAATGTCGCGGAAACGCTTGCCCGGCCCAGCGCCATCGATCGCTGCCGCTTCCATCAGCGACTGTGGGATCGATTGCAGCCCGGCCAGGAAGAAAATGAAATTATAGCTGATCTGCTTCCAGGCGGCGGCGAAGATGACCAGCGCCATAGCCTGATTGCCGTTCAAGAGATAGTTCCACTCAACCCCCATCGCCACCAGCCAGCGCCCCATGAGCCCGATGGACGGGTGCATGACGAACATCCACGTCACGCCCGCGAGCGCCGGGGCGATGGCATAGGGCAGCAGCAGGAGGGTTTTGTAAGCGGTCGCGCCCCGCACCACCCGGTCGGCGCAGACCGCCAGCAACAGCGAGAGGCTGAGCGAGAGGGCCGACACGGCGGCGCTGAAAAACAGGCTGCGGACAAAAGATTCCACGTAGCGCGCGTCGGAGAACAGCGCAGCGAAATTCTTAAGCCCGGCAAACTCGGAACTCAGCCCGAAGGGATCTTCGATATAGAGCGACTGCTGCACCGCCTGCACCGACGGCCAGTAGAAAAAAACCAGCGTAATCACAAGTTGCGGCAGCAGCAGGAGCAGCGGCAGCAGTTTGTTGGAGAACGGGGCTTGGGCGGAAGATGCTGGCGTCACGATACCCCCACGGGGTCAAAAATAAAAAGGCGGGAAGAAATCTTCCCGCCCCGTTAGGCGATGTAAAGGCTTAGTTCTTGGCGGTGCGCTCGAAGCGACGGAGTTCTTCGTTACCCTTGGCAACGGCATTATCCATGGCTTGCTTCACCGAAATCTTGTTCGCAAAAGCGGCTTCGACTTCATCCATAATCAGTTCGCGAATCTTCGGCAGGTTACCGAAGCGCACGCCCATCGAATTTTCGGTCGGGGCCTTGTTTTGCAGCTGCAGGATCGGCGTTTCGCGACCGGGGTTCT
>NZ_LAJY01000649.1 GCF_000963705.1 Elstera litoralis
TCGACAATCGCAGCGCCGGGGCCGCCGTCGCCGAACGTTTCCTCGCCGAAGGCCGCAAAGCCCCCGCCGTTATCTTTCCCCAGAACGCATTTTCAGCCGCCCGCGAGCGCGTTGACGGTTTCCTCACGCACCTCAAAGAGCACGGCCCGACCACCCTCCCCCCCATCCGGCAAGAGGGCGGGCACGGGCTCTCCCACCTTCAAATCGGTTATGACGGGGGTGAGCGGATGTTTTCTTCCGGGCCTATGCCCGACGCCATTCTGTGCGTCAGCGACCAAATCGCCTATGGTGTTCATCGCCGTGCCCTGGAACGGGGCATCGACATTCCATCCGACTGCGTTTTAACCAGCATCGACGGCACCCCCCTGAACCGCTGGGTCGCCCCCTGGCTGCGGGCGCTGGAAATTCCCTATGCGGACTACGGTCAACAGATCGTCGAGAGTTTCGAGCGCATCTGGTCCGGCACCCCGGACGGTGATCGAATTTTGCCGTTTCGGTTTCCGGAATAAGGAAATGCGCAGGCTAGGTTAGCAAACGACCGCCGATATGCGGTTGCATTTGGAAATCTAAAAATTCTTTTATTTTTGAATTGGCTGGGAGACTAGGGCTCGAACCTAGATTGGCGGAGTCAGAATCCGCTGTCCTACCATTAGACGATCTCCCAACAGCAAGAAGGCCGGAGCGTTCTTGTGCGGTGGCGGGTAAGTAGCACGGGCTTAGCGGCGCTGCCAAGAAAAAAATCGTTTATCACTGCTAAGATGTCATCCATCCTGTGAGAAATACCGTATGAGTAGCGGTACCGAATCGGTTTCAAACT
>NZ_LAJY01000065.1 GCF_000963705.1 Elstera litoralis
TATCCACGTCAGTCAGCGGCCTTTGATCGATACAGCAGCGTCTTTGCGTAGTTTGGGGAACTAGGCGCTTCCCGCAAGGTTGGGGAAGCGCCATGATAGGGTTTACTTCGGTGCGTACAAAGGTTTGGGCAGCAGCACCGGGCGGATATCGAGATAGAGATCCTTCACGGTGTAGCTGTCGCCGCCGAGTGCGCTCGTGTACCAGCCCATCGACCCCGCGCCCTTATACAGGCGGAATTCAAACCCAATTTCCGGGTTCGGGGCATTGGCGCGCAGATCGAAGGCCAAGCCGATTTGCTCGTTTTGCTTATTGTCGATGAGGTTGCCCATCGCTTCGGCAAGCGTGCGATTGCCTAGGATCGTCGGCCAGGCTTCGGGGTCTTCATTATAGGGCTTATAGTCGGCACCGGCAGGATCGAGCTTATCCTTGGCCGGGTCTTTGACCGGGTTCGGGGTGATCGTGCCGGTCTTGAAGTCGTATTTATCGCCGCGGTCGAGATAGCTCAGCTTCGCGCCCTGAAGAGCAAAGGGGGCGGCTTTGGCCTCGCCGGTCGCGCTGGCGGTGTCGAGCAGCACAACGCCGCTGTAGCCGATCACCTCCAACTGGCCCTTGCTGATAATGGCAGCGGTATCTTCATCGACGCCGAAGCCCTTTTTGGTGCCGGTCGCCTGCATGGCCGCGAGGGCACGGGGGAAGCGCCCGCGCGCCAGGAAATGCTGATCGACGAACCAGCCGTCGGTCAGAAAACCCAGGCCCTTGTCGATGGTTTTGCCGGGGATGATCCCCTGCTTCAGCACATCGAGAACCGGGGGCGGGTCTTTGAACATCGTCTCAGACATGATCGCCGCCCCGGCGGAACTCCCGCCGATAACGCCGCCCGCCCGGTAGATTTCCCAAATCGCCTTCAAGGCCGCGCTTTGGCTACCGTCGGGCTCGACCAGGGCTTGCGTAATGCGCGCTTGATCGCCGCCGAGGAAATAGATGCCCTTCGCGGCCTTGATCTTGGCGACATTGGCGGGGTCATTGGCCGCTTTGCGCAGGTCGATATCCTTATAGCGCGGGCCGATTTGGACCAGATCGGCGTCGGCTCCGAACTGCTTCAGGGTTTTCACGGCGGCTTCGGCGGCGCGCTGTGGGCTTCCGGCAGCGGCGGGAATAACGATGATCCTGTCTCCATCGCCGCCCGCGAGCGCCACATAGCGCTTCCAGACGGTTTCATTATCGGAGCGCAGATTGCCGCCGATGATGATGAGCGAACCCTCGCCAGCGGTTTGGGCCAGGGCGGGCAGGCTGCTGGCTCCGACGAGCAAGGCGGCAGTTACGGCGGTCTTTACAAAAACACGCATTCCTCAGGCACTCCGGTAGGGTCTCGGTGTCCGATAGCCTGCCAGGGGGCGCGCGTAATAGGTGCCTGAAGTTGGGCCGCGTTTCCGCAATAATATTTGTCAAATCGGGGGTTGGCGGGATATTTTATGGCGCGCGACGGCGCGGCATGAGGGTCAGCACGGCAATACCGCCCAAGGTGAGGGCGGCCCCCAGCCCGGCGCGCAGGGTAAAAGGCTCGCCCAGGGCTAGAATACTGGCGAAAACGCCGAAAATCGGCGCAGTCAGGGCGTAGGGGGCGAGCGTGCTGATTGGGTAACGGCGCATCAGCGTATACCAGCCGCTATAGGCGAAAAGGGTTGCGCCGAAAATCATATAGGCGAGCGTGCCCGCCGCAATCCAACCGCTGTGTTGGAGGGCGTCGATCTGGCCGGTTTCGAAGAAGAACGACAGAATCGCCAACTGCGGGGCGGTAATCAGCGCCATCCAGCCGGTCATCGCCAGCGGGTGAATCGAGGTCAACCGTTTGGAGACGAGGTTCGAGCAGGACCAGACGAAGGCCCCCAAAACCACCAACCCGGCGGCAATCGCCGAGCTTGGTCCGCGCGGCTCCCCGAAGACGATGGCGACCCCGAGCAGCGCGATTCCCATGCCGATCAGGGTAAGGCGGCTCGGGCGTTCCTTCAGAAAAACAATGCCCAGCAGAGTGGAGAACGGCACCTGCGATTGAATGAGCACGGCGGCCAAAGCGCTATCGACCGATTTCAGCCCGACGAACAGCAGGCCGAAATGCACAACGCCGAGCAACAGTGACAGCAGCAGCAAAGCGCCCCACTGGCGGCGCGGACGCGGAAAGAAGGGGATGACCATCAGCCCGACGATGGCAAAGCGGATCGCCAGCAAAAACAGCGGCGGCACCGCGCCGACGCCCAGCTTCGCCACAGGAAAATTCACCCCCCAAACCAGCATGATGGCGAGAATATAAAGAATATCCCGCAACGAAAGGCGGGTGGCGAGGGGCGCGGATAGGTCAGCAGGCATCACCCTAAGCTAAGCGCGCAGCGAAGCCCTGAGAAACGCCGCTTTGGCACAGGGGGGTGCATCCAGTGCGCAAGAAACGGAGCGACGCTTCCTGCTGTCCCCGCTAGGGTGGCGCGCTCAAGCCTCGGAGAGAGATATGACGACGCCGCAAACGCCTTTGATGTCCGCGAGTGATTGGGCGATTCTGCTCCTGCTGTCCTTCCTCTGGGGCGGCTCGTTTCTGTTCGCCAAGATTGCCGTGGCGGAGGTGCCGCCGTTCACCATCGTCTTCATTCGCGTCGCGGGGGCGGCGCTGATTCTCGCTGTCGTAGTGAAACTCTTGGGCCTCGGCATGCCGCGTGAGCGGGAGGTTTGGGCGCGGTTTTTCACGCTCGCCTTGCTGAGCAACGTCATTCCTTTCTCGCTGATCGTCTACGGACAAACCCAGATCGGCGCGGGGCTGGCCTCGATTCTGAATGCCACGACGCCGCTCTTCACCCTCATCGTCGCGCATCTTGTCACCCAGGATGAAAAGCTAACGCCGCTGCGCCTTGCTGGCGTGATGGCCGGGTTCGCCGGGGTGGCGGTGATGCTTGGGCCGAGCGCGGCCACTGGCCTCAGTGGGCCGTTGCTGGCGCAACTGGCGGTGCTGCTCGCCGCTTTCTCCTACGGTTGGGCAGGATGGTACGGGCGGCGGCTGACGGGGCTGCACCCGCTGCAAGCCGCCCTCGGGCAGGTGACGGCCAGCAGTGTGGTGATGCTGCCGCTCGCGGCTCTCGCGGAACAGCCGTGGAATTTGCCGATGCCCTCGGCGGCGGCGCTGGGCGCGCTCGCGGGGATCGCCATTTTTTCGACCGCGCTTGCCTATGGGCTGTATTTTCGGCTGCTGGCGCGCGTGGGGGCGGGGAATGCCTCGCTCGTGACCTTCCTCATTCCGCCGAGCGCCTTATTGATGGGCATTCTGTTCTTGGACGAGCGCCTAACGCTTTGGCAGGGCGCGGGCATGCTCGGCATCGGTGCGGGCTTGGTCTTGGTCGATGGGCGTTTTGATCCGCAAATTCCTCTAAATTTACCCTTCTGTAACACCGCGTAACAAAGCGTGAATTGCTGCGCTGCATTACTCTTGCTATCCCTCAAGCCTCGAATTTTCGAAACAGGGGAAGAGGCGCCCCTCTTCGAAAGCAAGGATCGACAGTGTGGAGGCAAGCATGAGTGATCGGCGGGGTAAGGCGGGGGCGGTGCCCACGGCAACGCGTCGGACGATTGCGCAGGCCATCCGCTGTGACGGTATTGGTCTGCACACGGGGAAGCCGGTCTCGATGACGCTGGTTCCGGCGGCACCGGGCACGGGTATCGTTTTTCGTCGTACCGATGTTCCGGGCGATACGGGGGTGCTCCCCGCCCGCTGGGACCGTGTGACGCAAACGATGCACGCAACCCTGCTGTCGAACCCGGAGGGTGTAACCCTCTCCACGGTTGAACATGTTATGGCCGCGCTGGCGGGCCTGGGTATCGACGATATTCTGATCGCCGTCGATGGCCCCGAACTGCCGATTATGGACGGCTCGTCCGAACCTTTCGTGTTTCTGCTCGAAAGCGCGGGCCTGCGCGACAGCGAACAGCCCCGCCGCTATCTGCGCCTGCGCCGCACGGTATCAATCACCGAGGGCAGCAAGACCGCCAGCCTGTCGCCCGCCGATCATTTCTCGGTTTCCGTTGAGATCGATTTCGGCGCAACGGCGGTGGCCCGGCAAAGTGGCGCGGTGGTGGTCGATCCGACCAGCTTTAAAACCGAAATCAGCCGCGCGCGCACCTTTGGCTTCTTGGAAGAGGTCAATTACCTGCGCGCCAATGGCTTGGCCCTGGGCGGTTCGCTTGAGAATGCCGTCGTCGTTTCGGGGCAAAACGTGATGAACCCGGAAGGGTTGCGCTTTGCCGATGAATTCGTGCGTCACAAGATTTTGGATTGCATCGGCGATCTCTACCTCGCGGGCGGCCCGATCTTGGGGGCTTTTCACGGCGTCCGTTCCGGTCACGCGCTGAACAATAAGTTGCTGCGCGCCGTGTTTGCCGATGCGGCGAATTACGAGTGGGTCGAGGCGGTGCCGGTTGCGGCGGGCGTCGGTATTCCGATGGATCTACCCGCAGTGGCGGCGCGGGCGTAAGCGCCGATCATCGAAACGCGATAGGGGGCTGCGGCCCCCTTTTTGCTGTCCCCTCTTTGCTGTTCACGTCAATCCTGCCGTGCGGCCTGCGCGCATCTCCCGTCGGATGAAGCGGCGACGACGGCCCAAGGCTTGCTCTAGTCTTTCATTCGAGACTTGCGGGAGGAAGGAGCGAGCATGCTGAAGGGCTTAACCATTTTACTGCTGTGCCAGTTGATCGGCGAAGCGACGGTGCGCGGCTTAGGCCTGCCGGTGCCGGGGCCGGTGCTGGGCATGGCGCTGCTGTTCTGCGGCTTCTTGCTGCGCGGCGGGATTCCGCACGATGTCGAGCAGGTCGGCGGCACGCTGTTGAAGCATCTCTCCTTGCTGTTCGTGCCCGCTGGTGTCGGGGTGATGCTGTATTTGCCGCTTTTTGCGGCGGAATGGGAGGCTATTGCCGCCTCCTTGGTCTTCTCGACGCTGCTAACCATCGCCGTGACCGCGCTCATCATGAAATGGCTGCTGCCGCGCGAGACGCCCGCCGAGAAACCCGGAGCCGCCGAATGAACCCCGATTTTTATCAGGTCTGGGTTTATCTCTCCACCAGTCCGCTGCTCTCGCTCACCTTGACGCTGGTGGCCTATCAGGGCGGCCTGTGGATTTACGAGAAGATGGACCGGCGACCGCTGTTCAACCCGGTGCTGATTGCGGTGATTGCCCTCGTCGGGCTGCTGATGGTGACGGATACCGATTATAAAACCTATTTTGCCGGGGCGCAGTTCGTCCACTTCCTGCTCGGCCCCGCCACGGTGGCGCTGGCTTTGCCGCTCTATCGGCAGGTGGCCGCCGTGCGTCGCTCGATGCTGGCGCTAACCGTGGCGGTTTTGGTGGGCGGGATCACGGCGGCAGTCTCGGCGATCGGGATTGCGAAGCTCCTGGGGGCGACCGACCGAACCCTGATTTCCCTCGCGCCGAAATCGGTCACGGCCCCGGTGGCGATGGGGATTTCCGAGCAATTGGGCGGGTTGCCCTCGCTGACGGCGGTTCTCGTGATGCTGACCGGCATCACCGGCGCTGTGCTGGCGACCTATCTGCTCAACGCCCTGCGCATTAAAGACTGGCGGGCGCGCGGCTTTGCCATCGGCGTGGCCGCCCACGGCATCGGCACCGCCCGCGCGCTCCAGGTGAACGAGGTGGCGGGGGCGTTTTTCGGGGCTTGCGATGGGGATCAATGCGCTGGCGAGCGCCGTGCTGCTGCCGTTGTTGGTGCGGTGGTTGCTGGGGTAGGGGCTATTCGTCATCGAGTTCAAGGCGAGGCGCATACTCTTGCCCAGCATAGAAAATGCCCAAAATTGAAACTAAATCCGCCTCAACGGTAAAGGCGATGACTGTTCGCTTTCGGTAATGGGTAATCCGCAGGCCAGGGCGAACGTCATCGCGTTTTGTGCCGCGCATTGGAAATGTTTGTAGGTTTTCGCAATAGGTTGCGATGGCATCGGTATAGCGAGCGGCAATTTCGGGGGATGCCTCTATCGCTATATAGCGATAGAGCTCAATGAGCTGTTC
>NZ_LAJY01000650.1 GCF_000963705.1 Elstera litoralis
AACGGCAAATCGCTGATTCCCGACATGGGAGCCAACAGAACCGGCGCATCGAGTGCTATAGAACCAATCATGACGCCCATATTTTGGGCATTCCTTCTATTGATGATTACCAATTAGGCAGTCCTCACGCTACGCTTCCCGACCCTTGCCGACAAGCGCTGTCTTGTCAAAGCCCCCTGCGTCAAGGAGGATTAACCCAATTGGGGGAGGATCTTAGAGATGACAGAAACGCGCATCGTCGAAAACTTGGTAACGCAGGCCTATGGCGCTTTCGCGCTGCTGGCCGGGATGGAACTCGATCTCTTCTCGCCCCTCGCCGACGGGCCGCTATCGGCCCCTGATCTGGCCGACGCCCTCGGCGGCGTTGATCCGGTGCGGCTGCACCGGCTTTGCCGCGCGCTCGCTGGGTACGGGCTGCTGACGGCGGAAGCGGGCGGGCGCTTCGCCCTGACGAATGAAACCGCGAAAACCCTCGTGAAAGGCCTACCCGCCTATCGCGCTCCGCCGCCTCGGCCTATGCCGAAGGTTGGCGCGCCTGCCTTGAAACCTCGGCCTCCATCCGCGCCCACACCCCCGCCGCCGCGCTCGATTTCACCGATGGCGACCCGGCGCGCACCCTCGCCGTGCTGCGCGGTCTTGCTCCCCAGGCAATTGCTGGCGGGAAAGCGCTGCTGAAGCACCTGGACTTCACGCAGATCAACCGAATGCTCGACATCGCGGGCGGCTCGGGCGCGTTGAGCACGACGGTCTGTCACGCACAGCCTCATATCGCAGCGGCGATTGTCGAACTCCCCGAGGTCGCGCCCCACACGCGCGCGCTGCTCGACGAGCAGCCCGGCGGCTCGACAATCGAGGTTATCGCGGGGGATGCGATTGCAGGCCCCCTCCCCGGAAATTTCGACCTCGCGGTCATGCGCTGCTTTTTGCAGCTTTTTGGCCCGGAGGACATCGTCACGGCTTTGCGCACCGCGCGCACGGCGTTGGCTCCAAGCGGGCAACTTGCCATCATCGGCTACTGCCTAACCGACGATGAGGCCGGTCCCGCCCTCGCCCTTGGAGCGGATTTGCTGTTTCTCAATTATTACGCAGCGGGCGCGGCGTATCGGCTGGCGGACTATCGTGCGTGGCTGAAGCAGGCGGGTTACGCCGAACCGCGCCTCGCCCTTCTCGGCGGCGGCATGAGTTTACTCATCGCCAAACGCGCTTAAAGCCCAATCAACGCCGCCGCCACGCGCCGATCTTCGGCAAGCAGCACATTGTAGGTGCGGCAGGCGGCCCCAGTGTCCATCGCGTCGATCACCGGCCCGCGCGCCCGAACGGCGGCGCGCAGTTTCGGCGGGATCATTTCGAGCCGTGCGCCGCAGCCGATCAGCAGCACCTCAACGTCGCCATCGAGCAGCGGCGCAAGGCTCGCTTCCGTAAGATCGGCGAAGCGGGTCACGTCCCACGCAAGGGTTTGGGTCGGGCGGACCAGGACCGAGGAGGTCCAGACCACGCCCGAAATCTTAAACCCGCTATCGCCGTAACGCTCGATAACCTGCCGGTTGCCCGGAATGAGCGGGGTGATATCGACCATTCCGGTTTAGCTCGCGGGCGTATCGGCGGTTTTGCCGGGCTCGACCGGGGCCATCCCGCGCCGCAGCCGGTTTTCCCCGAGGAACAGCAGAATCGGCGCGGCGA
Organism: Elstera litoralis; assembly: GCF_000963705.1. GTDB lineage: Bacteria > Pseudomonadota > Alphaproteobacteria > Elsterales > Elsteraceae > Elstera > Elstera litoralis. The sequence continues at coordinate 1,681 of NZ_LAJY01000650.1, forward strand.
TGAAGATCGAAGAGGTGGTTGCGATGAAAATGCCGAACAGCATCACAATCGAAAACTCCCGCAACGCTTCGCCGCCGAAAATAATCAGCGGCATCGCCGACAGAAAGCTCGCCGTTGAAGTGCCGATGGTGCGGTTCAAGGTTTCGTTGATCGACAGATCAATCAATTCCCGCAGTGGCATGGCCTTATATTTGCGCAAATTCTCGCGAACACGGTCATAAACCACGACCTTATCGTTGATCGAATAGCCCATGATAGCGAGGATGGCCGCAATACTGGAGAGGTTGAATTCCAGAT